>NZ_JBFFKR010000031.1:0-23812 GCF_041555295.1 Ancylomarina sp.
ATCAGTTTTTAGGAATCAGAAAATTTGTTCGGGAGTCACCCTCTTTGCCTTTGTTGATGAGTTATGGAAAGCTGGCAATAATAATACATTAGACTCTGGTGGATGGGCGCCAAATAGTAGCGGTGTTCCATACGACGGTGCACCAAACGAAGAGTATTGGGGAATTGTTGATATAGACAGAAATCCCAAAAAGGCTTTCTATGTTGTGAAAGAAAAGTATACCAACTTATCTAATTCAAAATAGCCACTGTTCAAAGCCTGAAAGAATGAAAATAACGGTCTTATTTCTAATGATATTCTTATCATTTGTAAGCTTTGGTCAGCATAAAAAATATACGAATATGACACATGTCTTAAAAAATAAAAATCTGGAAATTCATATAGACTTGCCAATGGAAAACTATAATCTTCCAAGATTTGACTGGACTGGTAAAATTGTGTCCGTGAAATTTAAGGGTATTGATGTTGCTGGAACAGAGAGGTTGGATGTTGAGGATGATGATCGTTTTGGAAAGGGTTTTTACAATGAATTTGGCATTGAAATGCCTATCGGCTTTGAAGAGATCAAAGAAGGCGAATGGTTTCCTAAGATAGGGGTAGGATTACTAAAGAAAGAGGGAGAGCAATACAGTTTTAGCAAAGCTTATGAAATTGAACCTGCCGATTTTGATGTCACTATTGAATCGGATAAAGTAATTATAACGTGTAAGTCCCAAAGCATTAACGGTTATTCGTACGTGCTGAGAAAAGAAATTAAATTATTGGGAAACAGTTTTTTTATTAAATATCATTTGCATAATACGGGTGAAAAAAACATTTCAACAAATGAATACAACCACAATTTTCTAGCTATCAATAAAGATTTAATAGGTTCCGATTATATCTTAAAATTTCCATTTCAAATTAAACCTGAATTATTCGGAGCAAATGTTAATCCTGAAGGAATCGTTGAAATTTCAGATAATAAAATCACGTTCAATAATACGCCTGAGGAACAGTTCTTTTTCAGCAATCTATCAGGAAGTGAGAATGTTGATGCAATATGGGAGTTGGTAAACACAAAAAGTAAGATTGGGATTAGTGAATCAGGAAGTTTTAAAACAAACAAAGTAAACCTTTGGGGATGGAAACATGTTGTGAGCCCTGAACTATTTTTTGATATAAACGTGAAGCCAGACCAAATAATTGAATGGTCCAGAACGTACAACCTGTTTGAAGTAAAATAAAAAGTATTTGAATCATATAGAGATGAATGAAATAGAGTCAAAATTATCTTTGAAGGAAAAAGTCGGTTATAGTTTAGGAGATACCGCCTCTCATTTTGTATGGGATATGGTAGGTTTCTGGATCTTAATATTTTACACTGACACTTTTGGTATTTCAGCTGCCGCAGCCGGTACCATCATGCTAATCGCCCGATTTTGGGACATGCTTAGCGATCCCTTAATGGGGATTATTGCTGATAGAACAAACACGCGATGGGGAAAATTCCGTCCTTATATTTTATGGATGGCTTTACCTTATAGTGTTTTGGCAGTTTTGACTTTTACGACTCCAGATCTAGGTCCAACAGGTAAAGTGATATATGCAGGCGTTACCTATATGTTATTAATGACAGTATTTACGGCTATCAATCTTCCATATTCTTCTCTGGGTGCCGTCATGACTTCCGATTCGTATGAGCGGGCAGGCCTTAATTCGTACAGATTTATCTTTGCTTTTATTGGTCAGTTTATCGTGTCAGGAACAGCTCTTTCTTTAGCCTTGTATTTTGGTCAGGGTGATAATGCAAAAGGTTATCAGTATACCTTGATCTTGTTTTCTATTATCAGTTTTGTACTTTTCATGATCACCTTTAAAACAACTAAGGAGAGGGTGCAACCTCCTAAAGAACAGAAAGAAAACTTAAAGGAAGATTTTAAAAATCTATTTAAAAACAAACCTTGGGTCATTCTGTTTTTTGTTGGAATTATCTCATTTATCATGTTTGCAATGCAGAACTTATCCATTGCTTACTACTTTAAATACTATATAGGAAATGAAGAAAATGTTCAATTGTTTAATGTGATAGGAACTGTTGCTCTAATTGTTGCAATACCTTTCTCAAAACCATTGGCTAAACGGTTCGGCAAACGTAATGTTTTTTTGGCTAGTTCATTGCTGTCGGGCTTTTTCTTCATCTGCCTATATCTTCCCGGTGCCAACAATATTACGATGATCTATATCCTCAATATTCTGGCAAAGATGGCTTATGCTCCTGCAGTTCCTTTACTCTGGACCATGCTTGCTGATACAGCCGATTACTCGGAGTGGAAAACAGGAAGAAGATCAACAGGTTTGGTGTTTTCTGCGGCTACTTTTGCTCAAAAAGCAGGTTGGGGTATAGGTGGTGCTTTGGCAGGATGGATGCTTGCTATTTTCAAATTTACGCCAAATGTTGAACAAACAGCCACAGCCATAACAGGTATTAAACTCATGATTTCCGTTATTCCGGGAGTCCTGTATATGTCTTGTGCAATTCTCTTGTATTTCTATACTATTGATCATGAAACTTGTGTTGTTATAAAATCAGATTTGGATAAGAGAAGGTTATCTGAAGCATAACCGTTTGCTTAAATAATAAGATATCAGGCGGAAAAATTTGGGGTGTTAAAATTGGTTTATTAATCATTTTAAACACAGATTGGGAATCAGGGAAACTTGATTCTCAATCAATTTTTTTTGTTAGTATTTATGACTTAAGATCATAAGTTGTTAGTTGGTTAGTAGCGCCTCTGTAGTGTCCCTCATGCTATATGCGCTATTTTTTTAATCTGATACTCTGCTTATTAAAAATAAGCTCAATCATATGAAATGATCTTTGTATAAGATTATTTTAATATTAAAAAACTATAAAACAGAACCTCAATTATGAAACGATTTATTCCTGCTATTGCCTTTGCTTTTATAGCATGCTCACAAACCAAACCGGTTGAAACCTCAATTACAGAATATGAGGCAGAGGGAAAAACAGCTACGATTATAACGACTGCCAAGGACACTGATCTCAGGCTAAGTCAAACAGGACAATCAGTATTTAAGAAAACGGAACAAGCTTTAGAGACTGAGAATTCGATATTTGTTAACCCGAATAACACATTTCAGACATTTATTGGCGTAGGAGGGGCGATTACGGATGCTTCAGCAGAAGTCTTTGCAAAACTTTCGAAAGAAAAACAAGAAGAACTTATTTCAGCCTATTATGGCAAAGAGGGTATTGATTATACCTTAATGCGTACGTCAATTCATAGCTGCGATTTTAGTAATGGCAGCTTCACCTATATCGAAGAAGGAGATAAAGACTTAAAAACTTTCTCCATCGATCATGACAAACAATACCGCTTGCCGATGATTAAACAAGCGATTGCAAAAGCTGGTGGTTCCATTTTATTTTATGCCAGTCCGTGGAGTCCCCCAGCTTTTATGAAAGACAGTAAAAACATGCTTCAAGGGGGAAAGTTGCTCCCTGAGTACTATGATGCTTGGGCAAAATACTATGCAAAATTTATTAAAGCTTATGAGAAAGAAGGTATTCCTGTTTGGGGCGTGACCATTCAGAATGAGCCCATGGCAGTTCAGCGTTGGGAGTCTTGTATTTATACGGCAGAAGAAGAGAGAGATTTCCTGAAAAACCACTTGGGGCCAGTTCTGGAGCAAGAAGGACTTGGAGATAAAAATATTGTAGTTTGGGATCATAACCGAGATTTGATTACACATAGAGCCAATACGATTTTCGATGATCCTGAAGCGGCGAAATATGCCTGGGGAACCGGTTTCCATTGGTATGAAACCTGGCGAGGAGGAGAACCTATGTTTGAGAATCTTCAAAAGATTCAGGAAGCTTATCCCGATAAAAAATTACTTTTTACAGAAGGATGTAATGAAAGTTTTGATGCTGCTAAGTATCAGTATTGGCCAAATGCAGAAAGGTATGGTCACTCCATGATCAATGATTTTAACAGAGGCACAGCAGGCTGGACAGATTGGAATATTTTATTGGATGAAACAGGGGGACCTAACCACGTTGGAAACTTGTGCTTTTCTCCAATTCACGCAGACACTAGAACCGATAGTCTAATCTATACCCCATCTTATTATTACTTGGGACATTTCTCAAAATATATTCGCCCGGGAGCGAAAAGAGTGAGTACGGTTTCAAGTGTTAGCTTCCTAATAAGTACCTCTTTTATTAATGAGAATGGAAAAATGGCTACTGTCGTGATGAATAGTTCTGATAAGGACATGGCCTATAAGCTATATGTTGGTGCTAATGTTGCTGTATCGATTGACATACCAGCAAGAGCGATACAAACACTCGTATACTAGTATTAAGCTATGGGAGCTGAAATTTTATATAAAGGACAAAACTCATGTTATGCCACAAGGGCATAGTAAAAGCCAATATGCAATGAAAAAAATATTATTTACAAGTCTCCTATTCGTTCTCTTAGGTGTAAGTCAATTGTTTGCACAAGTAGAGACTAAGTCAATCGATAATAAGATTGAAGAAATCATAAAGCAGTTAACGTTGAAAGAAAAAGTGGCCATGTGCCATGCACAATCGAAGTTTAGTACGCCCGGTGTTCCTCGTTTGGGAATTCCTGAGATCTGGATGTCAGATGGACCTCATGGAGTGCGTGCAGAGATTGCATGGGATACCTGGGACCATGCGGGTTGGACAAATGATTCCTGTACGGCTTTCCCTGCTTTAACTTGTTTGGCGGCTACTTTTAACCCGAGCTTGTCATATAAGTACGGTAAGGCGATAGGGGAAGAAGCCCGATATCGTAAGAAAGATATTCTTTTAGGTCCGGGTGTTAATATTTATCGCACACCCCTTAATGGAAGAAACTTTGAGTACATGGGTGAGGATCCTTATTTGGCCTCTAAACTTGTTGTGCCATATATCAAAGGTGTGCAGGAAAATGGAGTGGCTGCTTGTGTGAAACACTATGCCTTGAATAACCAGGAGCACTGGCGTAATCATATCAATGTGGAATTGAGCGACAGAGCTTTGTATGAAATTTACCTGCCTGCATTTAAGGCTGCAGTTCTTGAAGGAGAGGTTTGGTCAATTATGGGAGCTTACAATAAAATAAGAGGTCAGTTTTGTTGTCACAACGAATTGATGGTGAATAAGATTCTTAAGGGCGATTGGGCTTTTGATGGGGTATTGGTTACCGATTGGGGAGCAACGCATGATACCAAAGAGGCTGCACTTTATGGTCTGGATATTGAAATGGGAACGGGAACTGATGGATTGACAACATCATCGAAGAACGCTTACGATAATTATTTTTTAGCGAATCCCTTTCTTAAGATGCTAAAATCCGGAGAGATCGAAATGAGTGTGCTGGATGATAAGGTCAGACGTATTCTTCGTTTGATGATGCGTACCACTATGGATTCGACTCGATCTTTTGGTAAAATGACCAATCAGCAACACTTTGATGTGGCCAGAGAAGTGGCTGCCGAAGGGATTGTTTTATTGAAGAACGATAAGGGATTCTTCCCGATAGACCCGGCAAAGAAACAAACCATTGCTGTAATTGGTGAAAATGCGACTCGTAGCATGACAGTTGGTGGTGGCTCTTCGGAACTCAAAGCAAAGCATGAAATATCACCTTTGAGCGGTATTCAGAAACGCTTTAAAAATGCACGAATTATTCATGCGATGGGTTATTCATCTGGTGCATCGGTTTATGGACAGGTGTTGCCAACAAAACTAAATGCAGATTCATTAAAGCGTGCGGCAATTGAAGTTGCAGCAGAAGCAGACATCGTCCTTTTCGTAGGAGGATTGAATAAAAGTCATCATCAGGATTGTGAAGGTGACGATCGTAAGCAATTCGCATTGCCTTTTGGGCAGGATGATCTGTTGAATGAAATTCTGAAGGTGAACAAAAACACGGCTGTTATCATGGTAAGTGGGAATGCGGTTGAGATGCCATGGGTTTCGAAAGTGAAAGCCATTGTGCAAACCTGGTATTTAGGAAGTGAAGCAGGACACGCCATAGCTGATATTCTTTCGGGAGATGTGAATCCATCAGGGAAACTCCCTTTTTCATTTCCAGTTAAACTGGAAGACAACGCAGCTCATTCATTTGGAGAGATTTCTTACCCTGGCGATGGTACAAATCAGGAATACAAAGAAGATATATTGGTAGGGTACCGCTGGCACGATACTAAAAACATAAAGCCCTTGTATGCTTTTGGATACGGTTTATCCTATACCTCATTTAAGGTGTTGAGTGCTAAAACAGATAAGTCTACCTATAAAAAAGGCGATGTGATTAAAGTATCATGTGAGATTAAAAACATCGGGAAATCAAGTGGCGCTGAAGTGATTCAGGTGTATGCCAACGATGTTGAAGCATCGGTTTTAAGACCACTTAAGGAATTGAAAGCCTTTAATAAGGTGATGCTAAATCCAGAAGAGACCAAAATTGTTACAATGGAAATTCCTGTTAATGAACTGGCCTTTTTCGATGATTCAATGATGGACTGGAAACTTGAAGCGGGTCAATTCAAATTAATGCTTGGTGTATCGTCTCAGGAAATTAAGAAAACGATAGTAGTCGAAATTGAATAAGAACATCTCATGAAAAGAGGATGAAATAATATGATAGACTTAAAGAATAAAAACGCCTTTATCACAGGATCAAGCCGTGGTATAGGACAACAAATAGCACAGGGATTGGCTAGATTGGGCTGCAATATAATTGTACACGGAAGAACCAAGGATAGTTGCATAAAAACATTAGACTTGCTTGAGGAATATCCTGTAAATACATATTGTGTCTATGGTGAATTGTCTGACGAAGTACAGGTAAATCATCTTGTAGAGCAGGTGCAGAATTTGAATCTAAATGTTGATGTTTTATATAACAATGCAGCTGTAATGACGCCCTATCACGAAGATTACTGGGATCACACCTGGGAAGAGTGGATGGCGAGTTTTAAAGTCAATGTTATGGCCATGTATAGCCTGTGTCGTGCCTTTATTCCCAATATGATAGAAAATGGTTTTGGACGTGTTATTAATATCACATCCGGAATTAATGGAGAGCCCGAACTGGCCCCTTACGGTGCTTCAAAATCGGCGGTAAATAAACTCACCGACGATCTTGCTGCAAAAGTTGAAAACACAGGGGTAAGAATTAACCTGCTTGATCCGGGATGGCTGCGTACCGATTTAGGTGGCCAATATGCTGATCACCCTGTAGAAGCTGTATTGCCTGGAGCGCTTGCGCCAGCTTTAATCGATGATGATGGTGCTAATGGCGAGTTGTTTTCTGCTCTTGATCACAATCTTGATTTGTAGTATTTACAAATGATTTCCATATTATTTTCTATTTGCAATATCTTGTAAATATAAAGAAGAGAAAGAGGAAGGAGAATTTGACCGTTAGGCTAGCTGAACTCTGACTTTTCTCTTTTTTCATTTAAATGAATTACAGAAAAGAGTATTCATCTTGAATAGGAAAAATTAAACATGATGAACTCATAAAGTTTGAAGTCGGTCAATTTAATTTGATGTTAGGCACTTCTTCAAGACATTTGAAAAAAGTGCTGAAGATAGACGTCCAAGAATAAATGATGGATAGAGGTTTAGTTAAGAGTCTAAATTCTTTTCTTATTCATTTTGTGTCTAATCTGAAAAATAGTTAAGATTGTAGATCTATTTTAAGTAAGGTTGAATAGTAAAGGGGAGGATTTATATAAGATGGATTATTTATTTGTGATATGTTTGGCTATTTTGGTCTTTTTTATGGCATCCATTTTGTCGCGTCAAATTAATCACATTTCTGACCGAATATTTGTTTCTTGGTTAGTGTTAGTGCTTCTTGCTGAAATAACTTTTTTTCTTTCCTCACACAATTTGTTTCAGGATTTCCATTGGGTGTATGAATTTGCTTGTGCCAGCCATGTATTACATGGCGCCATGTTTTATTTCTATGTTCTAAGTTTAGTCAATATTTCCTTCCTGTTTCAGAAAAAACATCTCTTACATCTTATCCCTTTTGTTGTGTATATGGGATATAAAACAACAACAAAGTCGCTTGGGCTTGTGGATTGTTTAGAGGAAGGTGGTTGTTCTCATTCTGACAATATTTACGCGGTAATTTCTGTGTATATGAAATTCCTTATTATTTTAACTTATGTACTTGCAGGGTATAATATGATTTTGAAGGTGAAGAGAAATAATGCTTTAAAAAAGTCAAACCCTTATGGTGTAAAATGGATTCTGAGCATTGGGAATGGCGTTTTAATCCTAATTACTGCAGTATTCACAATTAAAATGCTGGGTGCATATGGTGTACAACTGTTAATTGATCAGGTAATGCTTATTAATATTATCGTAACGTTATTTGTGATCTCTTTTGTTTATATCTACACAAAGTATGCATATATCTTTGCACATCCCTTTGGAACAGAAAAAGTAGTAAAAGTGGAGGAGAAATCCCGAGACGAGAATGGTTTACAACAAGAAGAGGAGCAATACAATCAAATTTGCTCTTATATTGATGAAAATCATTTATTTAAAGACGGTGATTTAACACTCAGAAAACTATCCTCTCTAATTGATATTCCTGAGCACATTATTTCTCAAGTAATCAATCGTGTAACCAACAGAAGCTATTCTGATTTTATAAATGCTTACCGAATCAATTTCTTTCTCGAGTTGATTGATAAGAAAGCACATGAAAATCAAACCTTACTATATTTGGCTTACGAATGTGGTTTTAATTCTAAGTCTTCCTTTAATAGGGTGTTTAAGCAGTTTCACGAAATCACTCCATCCGAATACATTAAGATCAGAATGGCAAAATAAACTCTTCTTATTCACCGACTTTAGACTTTATATCTGATTATGCTATTTTTAGATAGAATCTAAGTAGTTCCTAATTCACATAAAATGAGTCTGGTACGCGTGCAATATCATAAAATGCGACATATTTTCATTACGGTATATTCATATGGGTGACTTCCTTTCTCTATTTTAGTAAACCATATTTAATCACTATAGTTGTTTGGCTTTTCTGGTTTTGAAGGCTTATAAATTGGTGACAATGGTTTACTCAGAATATAATATCAATTTAAGCAAGAGTTATTTTATATTTTAATTGATGAATTAGAGCTTATGTTTTTTTATTCATAAATATTGGATAAGGACACCGTTCAATAATTCTTCAGAAATAAAATAAGAAAGGACTGTTGTTTTTAGGAACTCAAAGATCAAACCCTAAATCTCATGAATTTTCGTACTATTTGTTTTTTTTATATACTTATCTGGTTCGTATCTATTTCTAATCTTTTTGCTTCAGAAGAAGGTTCACTTATCGTCCGAAACTTTTACCCTAATGTTTATGATGGCGGCAGTAAAATATATTCAGTAGTGACTAGTTCCAATGGATTAATGTATGCTGGTGATAAAAATGGGATTATAGAATTTGATGGTGAGAATTGGGTGAAAATAGTTACCGGATTTCCAATGCACTCTTTGGCTTTGGATGTGAACAATGTTGTTTTTGCCGCCGGAAGAGAGGGGATAGGTTTCCTGGAGAGAGATTCTATTAATAGATTAAAGTTTCATTCGTTGAATCATCTTGTTACCGGATATATAAACTCTAACATGTTTGTCAATGCAGAGGTGTTCAGAATTGGTGACGAGATACTTTTTGTGGTGGATAATAAGTTAGTGATCTATTCCCAGACTAAGATACGTATTATTGAAGGTACTAACCGAATAGGTCTGGCACAGAGAATTGATGACCAGCTCTATATTTATGCTCCTAAATCGGGACTATTCAGATATCTAAGGGGAGAAGTTACCAGGGTGCTTTCTCTGGATAAGGTAAAAGGACTGGGTTTGTGTGGCTTAATAAAGAGCCCAGAGGGGCTTGTGATCTTCGGGAAAAATGGGAGAAGCTTCCTTTTGGATGATGATAAGCTGGTTGATTTTGATGTGGGGTTCGGCTCCTTTGTTAAGGAGCATTTCCTTCAGGGTATACAACAGTTGTCTCCCGACAGTTATGTGTTAAAGACCTTTTATGATGGATTACTGCTGGTTAATGGGGAATTAGAGGTTGTTAAGCAAATCAATCAAAGTGGAAATTTAATTAATAACACCGTCTTTGGAGTTGATTTGGATTCGTATGGAAATTTGTGGGTGGGAACTTCAGCAGGAATTTCTGTACTCAGACAAGAGCTTCCTTTCACGGTTTACAATACTCAATCAGGAATTGGAACGGGATATACGGCAGCAAGGTTCAATAAGGATATCTATTTAGGGACAAGTCATGGTTTGTGGCGAAAAAGAACGGATCAACGGAATGAGCATGATTTTGAATTATTATTTCCAGGCCATGTTTTTGGGTTGACTGTTATTGACGATATTTTATATTTGGGACACCCTTCTGGAATTTATTCAATAGAGAAGAATCGAATAGAGCCTGTCGTTCATCAACCTGGAGGAATGGTCATAAAAAAAGTGCCATTTCAAGAAAACAGATACCTTACGAATACGACGAATGGCTTATTAGTTCTTCAGAAAGAGAAAGGAGAATCTGGTAAGCGTCTTATACAGAGCGGATTTTTGGAGGGGAAAAATCGGGAGATCCATAATTTTGAGTTCGATAGCCTGGGGAATGTTTGGGTCGAATATGATAATGGAATCTATAGATTTAATTGGGAAAAACCTGAGAAAAAAAGATATTATCAACGTGTTGGTAAGGAGAACCGTTTAAAAAAGGTTAGAAGTATTGAGAGTAAACTTTACTTCATAGCTGACAGTGGAGTATACTGCTTTAATGATGATAATCAGGAGTTTTACGAACCCAATCTGCTTAGAGCTCTTAATTCTAATAAGCAAAATACGACAAATATCATAGGGGAGTCTTCCGATAAAATTTGGGTATTGTCAGGAGAACAATTAAGGCTATATCAAATAAAAGATGGTGTTTTGTATCAGTCCAAAAATCAGCCATTCAGGTTTATTGATGGTTCGTATCCTATTGGTTTCGAAAATGTTCATCAAATGAGTGACTCGACATCATTAATTGGTTGTGAAGATGGGTTTTATTATTATGAAGATAAGGCTTATTCAACTGGAACTTATTCTTCGGTAATAATCAGAAATGTGAACCTTTCGTCACATTCTAAAGGAAAGTATAATGTATGGGGCGATATATCTGATGGAAACGATAGCTATTGGTTGAAGATAACAGAACCTATTGATCATACAGATAATTCGATAGAATTCACTTTTTCGGCCGGATCTCCAAATTATAATAAGGTTTATTATCAAACCTATTTATATGGTTATAATGCAAAATGGTCTGAATGGAGTCGGAATAACAGTCGTGAATTTACCAATTTACCTTCTGGTGATTATCGCTTTGTGGTTCGTGCCATAAATGATGCTGAGGAGTATAGTAAAATTGCTGTTTGTGAATTTGAAATTTTACCTCCCTGGTATTTTACAAAGTGGATGATGTTTGTTTATGTGCTAGTATTTCTGTTGATCATATTTATGTCTGTCTTTCTGGTACGCTATACAATTAGTAAGGCTAAATCAAGATTAGAGAAACAGCAAAAAGAGGAGGCTATAAAATTAGACCAACAAAGAACTCAGGAGAAGCTAACTTCAGACAAGGAATTAATTCGATTGAGGAATGAGAAACTTAGATCAGATAATCTTCACAAGGCTAAAGAACTGGCTAACCTTACTTTTAGTTTAATTCAGAAAAATCAGGTTTTAACCGATTTTAAGGACGAACTAGAGCAAGTTAAACATTACTCAGAAACAAATAAATTGGTCACAGAAGATCTTCGTAGACTTATTAGAAAGGTGAATAAGGGTATTGATAAGGAAGAGAACTGGGAAGTTTTTGAGGATTATTTTGATACGGTTCATGAGAATTTCTTTATTAAGTTGAAAAAGAAATTTCCGGAATTGACTTCTAAAGACCTGAGACTTTGTGCCTATCTGAGAATGAATATGGCGACTAAAGAAATTGCACCCTTGATGAATATTACTGTTAGGGGAGTTGAAATAGGAAGATATCGATTAAGACGTAAGCTTGAGCTAGACAGAAATGTGAATTTCACCTCATTTTTAAATAGGTTCTAAGTTCAATTAGATTTTAAACAATGTGAATTCATAAAAGAAAGATTGCTTATCTGGTAATCGATAGCATGATAGGATACAAAAGAAGGGCGCCAATAGGCGCCCTTTTAGATAACTTTAATTCAAGTTTATATCTTTTTTCTAAACTAGAATTCTAAAGTTTTTCCTTCTTTAGTAAAATATTTAACCGGACCATATGCTTCCAGTGTTCCCTTGAGTGCTTTTGCATTCCCCTGAACTATAACGATGCAGTTATTAGGCTTGACGTATTTTTGAGCCATCTTAATAATATCCGCTTTTGTTACCTCTCCAATTTTTTGAGGATAGGTCTTTAAATAATCATCAGGCAAATTGAACTCATTCTGTGCCATGGCAAAAGAGAGAAAACGTTGCAGGGCAATACCTCCGAGAGATCTTGCATAAGCTCCGATGAGGCTGTTTTTAGCCATACGCATGGTTTTGTCTGAGACCTTTTGGTTGCGAATGCGTAGCATCTCATAGATAATATTTTCTACAGCGATGGCTGTCTTCTCAGTACGTACGCTGGTGTTTATGAATCCTGAGCCTCCGTCACCGGTGCATGAGATACTGGAGAGGGCAAAGTAGCATAAGCCTTTATCTTCTCTTAGGTTCTGATAGATATACGCATTGGCGTATCCTCCCAGTATTTGATTCATTACCTCCATTGGGATATCATCCTTGAAATATTGAAAGGCATCTCCCAGATTCCAATGAAAACCAATCTTTGATTGTACGGCTATGGGGTTGTCAATAACATAGATCTCGCGCTGTGCCGGTATCTTGTTGTTTGGGATATCTTTACGATCTTCTTCTAAAGGGTCCCCCATTTTCCAATTTGCGAAGTGTTTTTCCAGTAGCTCACGGGCTGAATATTCTGAAAAATCACCAATTAGAATCGCGGTACTATTGTTGCTCACAACTCGCTGACTTTGGTAGGCCTGAAGTTTAGAAAGCGTTATATCCGAGTAATTTAATTCTCTGGAAGTACTGAGTTCCTCAGTCTCTATTTTCTTATCATGCAGGAGAGAATCAATAAGCATAAGGCCAAAGTTGGTTTTCTTATTGGATACCGTTTCTTTCTCCTTAGGAGCTTTATGCTGCTCGATTTTCTCGACAACGAGCTCATCCATTACTGTCTGGTTAATGCTTGGATGAATCAGACAATCGGTATACATTCTCATTAGTTGCTGGGTATCTTCTTTTAAGCCAATAATGAACCCACCATTTATGGTTACTCCCATTTTAGCACCGTGAAAATCAATAATGGAATCGACCTGCTTTTGGGTGTGATTTATAGACGATTTTCTATAATATAACTTGCCGAGAATCTCTCGTAATTCTGGTTGAGGGTCCTTTTTTATATCAGGTTGATTTATAGTAAGGGAGAATGCAAATTTGCCATAACCAGGTTTGGGAACCAGAAATACCTTTAAGCCATTTTTCAGTTCAATGCTCTTAAGGTCTCCCAAATTGATTTCCTTGGGTGAATCTGGAGCAGGTTCCTTACTACGATCTACCTGAGCAGAAAGAACGGCTGTTTGCAACAGTATTAGTATTGCTATATAAAATATTTTCATGTTGTTATTTGTTTTCAGGATAATAGATAATTATTGTTCTGTTCTCGGGATTGAGATATTTCCTGGCTACTCGCTGAATATCTTCTGTGGTGATAGCCATATATTCCTGGATCGTAGTATTGTACCTGGAAGCATCTCCCCAAATATGATGGTAGCTGGTAAGAAAGTCAGCAACAGTTCTCATGTCATAATCCAGGTCGATAAATCCTGATTTTAGACGGTTCTTGACTTTTTGTAAATCCATCTCAGGAACAGGATTGTCGATTAGCTTTTGAAGTTCTTGATCTATTGCACAAATTAGTTCTTTCTTCGATTTACCTTCAGCTACGTTAGCCCTGATGAAAAGCAGACCTGCCTGTTCGTATAGTTCGTCAGAGGCAACGATCTTTTTCGAAACGGGGTTATCAATTCCTGTTATGTTTTTTTCCAAATATGAATCATTACCATTGGTTGAAAGTAATAGAGAGATTACTTTTATAATTTTTCCATCCTGGGTATTTTCCGGAGCCGTGAAATAGGACATGGCAACATGTGTTTTTTTTATCCCTTTTGTCATTTTCTCAATGACAACCTCTTTGCCAGGACGCTGCTCATCATATATAGGACGTTCTATCTTTTTCCCTTTGGGAATATCATCGAAATAGTAAGAGATCCACTTCTTTGTTTCTTTGATATCGATGTCACCGGCAACAACAAGACAGGCATTGTTGGGAACATAGTAGGTTTCAAAGAAATTTTTAAAGTCGCCGATACTAGCCGTATTCAAGTCCTCCATAGAACCTATGATAGCGTGTTTATAGGGGTGGCGCTGAAATGAATTTAAAAATAAGTCATTGTAGACATTTCCTAATGGGGAGTTGTCGTAACGCATTCTCTTCTCTTCTTTCACAACTTCTCTTTCCCTGTTTATGCCTTCTTCACTGATGATAGGATGTAGCATACGCTCTGATTCCAGCCAGAGTCCCAACTTGTACTCGTGGGCAGGTAGAAGCTCATAGTAATAGGTTACATCATAGGTTGTGTAGGCATTATCATAGCCTCCTGCGGCGATAACGTAGTTATCAAATTCCCCCTGTGGTATATTCTCAGATCCATGGAAGGATAGATGCTCGAAGAAGTGAGCGAAACCTGTTAATCCCTGATCTTCATTTTTTGAACCTACATGATATTTTACGCCCACCACCACATTGGGGGCACTGCTGTTCTTGTGCAGTATGACATGCAAGCCATTTTCTAATGTGTATTCGGTAACATCTAATTTACGCCCATCGTTAGCTATCGTAAGCAGAGGACATAGGATTAGTAAAAATATTATTATCTGTTTCATTAGATCTTTTGTTTAAGAACACAAAGATTTTCGGACAAGGACTTAGTGATATTTGCATATCACTAAGTTTGCCTTTTCTCTTTTGTTTAATTATGTTATTCTAGATGAAATGTGTTTCACCTAAGAGCCCTAAAAGTTAGAGTTTTAGGTAGGATGTGTTTATTAATCGTAGGTTTTGTGCATACTTTGATTAACCACAATATTAAAATCACCTGTGTTGTTTTGTTTTTGTAGTTCCAATACATTCTGTTGGCGAGCGACCGAGATGGTAACAACATCAACTTCTGGCTTGTAATATTTTAAATAGTAGTAAATGCTCTGATGGTGTTGTGAATGATAGACACCATTGTAGTGAATAAAGTATTTCCCCTTTTCCCAATGTTTTAAAATATTGTGAGCCATGGTAGCATCTTTAATAGCTTGTGCTTTTACAAGGTTAGGACCTTTAAACTTAGCCATTGGGTTGTTGCTCTTGTGGCCTTTATCATCGCTCTTAGCAAATAGAGACAACATCTTGGCATATGCTGGCTGTTTCAGGTCGTAGTGAATAGGCATTGGAGGCAAATAACTTTTAGCCTGATCACTGATGCTATCTAAATAGGCTTCTCCTTGTTTGTAAATGATATTTGCGTAACGACGTGGAATATTGGTACAGATAAAAGGAAGATGGTTCTTCATTGCAATACCAATCAAGGGTTTGTAATCTCGGAAATTAGGCCAGTTGACGTCATATTGCAGGTAAGTTTTTTGGTCGATGGTCCTATTTAAGAGTTCATCTAATAATAATTGTTGGTCAGTTTCCCACATTTCACCTCCCAGAATAACGCTATCCTTTTTTACTTCTACAATGGCTTTTGTAATTAATTTCTCCATCCAGTGAGCAATTGGGTCATCATGTAACTCGCCAAAAAGCAAGATTTCATGTTTTTTAAGTTCCTCAAGCATTGCTGAATAAGTAACTTTATTACCAGCATTGTCATAGATCATGTAAGCTGGTAGATCATTTTGGAATGATTTTTTATCAGCTTTTGACTTTTTTCTCTTTGCAAAAACACCTTCTGGCGAACACAGTGTTAGTAAGGAGAGGGCAATTATTAGAATTTTTTTCATTATGTATTATTTAAAAAATTAGGTTGAAATTCAATCCAATATAAGTTCGGTTGGTTGATTTTTCCAGAATTGAATACTGGTTTGATATTTTTATGTCAGTAGGGCTTAGGCGATTAAAATCTAATGCCCATTCGATACCCGTGCTTTTGAATTGGTGGAACCAAGAGAGCTTCCCACCCACATTATAGTAGTCTGCCGTATGATAGGCCATTTCGTTGTGTGCTATGTTTATGGTGTAGTTCATAGCTGCTGCCGAAGCTAAATCGTGCGTGTAGGATAAGTTGTATTTGTAGCCTCCATTAAGTGTGAATTTGACCTTATTACTGGTGTTTAGGGCAAAGTTGAACCCCGTGTGTAAATTCACGTTAAGATTCGTGTATTCCATTAAGTGAGCATTGGTTAGATCTTTTTTACTCACATCTTCGAAACCTAACTCTATTCCAGACTGATCGAAAATATTTTTGTTGTTTCGAAGTAAATCAAAAGAGCCTTTAAAATTTACACCATCATAAATATAAGCATCTCGATAACCAAAATTATACTTATATCCCTTTCCGCTGATAAGTTCTACTTTTGCTTTACTTAGTAAATGGTATTTAGGAGTGTTAATCAAATATGAACTGACCAGGTTGTGCTTTTTGTAATCGTACTTGTATAGTTTTGAACCGTCTTCCTTTAGAGAGGATATTGGGTTTTCCCATTTCTCTTCTCCGGGATACAAGGTGTAACTTACAGAGAATTTATTTTTATTCCCGCTATGATAGGCTAGTGTGAAAGATGGATTCTGATCTTTGATTATTAAACTTTCACTTCTGACATCTTTATCAAAGTTACCTAAACCTATGGTAGGATACAGGTAGTATTCTGTGCCTGTAGCCTTAAATTTATTGCGAAATTCTGGCTTCGATTTGACTCGATTGTAAGCAATTCCTAAGGAAAGATTTTTATCGTCTCCCATAGAATAACTGATTGAAGTTTGAATGTTTATTTTTAAATTATATTGCTCATTTCGTGTATCAAGCGTTCTGAAATATAAATCACCATCATAATTTACAGCTAGTCCCAACTCAATGCGCTTACTGATTTTTTTTGTAATTATTCCGTTTAAGCTATAATGCTTCGTACGCCAATCACCAACCCTTTCAGTCACAATTCGAAATGGACTCCCGATTTCTGATTTTTTATAAAACTGATTCCAATTCGCTTTTTCATGCATCGCAGAACTGAAGTTGAAACTACCATATAATTTAAGGGATTTGTCCGCGTATGACTGAACAGATTCTGTTTTAAAAGAGAATTTATGATCTTTTTTGAACTCATCAGTTGTTTTGAAATCGCCTTCGTTATACGAGCCATTAAATGAGATGATAGACCAGTCACTATGAGACCATAGCGATAAAGTGCTTGGAAGGACCGTATACAAATCAAGTTGTTTTTTAATAAAAAAGTCTCTATCAATATCCGTCTTGAGAATCTCTTTATTAGATGTACTTATTTCCTGAGCTTGTGTTGAAAATGCGATCAGAAATGATATGAAAAGGAATAAATGATTTTTCATACGGTTTAAATATTGAATGAGTCTGTAATTATGTGAAGAATCTTTATTAAGGAATAAAAATTCACCACAAATAAATTTTAAAATCAAGGTGTAGCAGGTGGGAAAAGGTATTCCCACCTACTTGTTTTTTCATGGATTAAAATCTAATAAGCATGAGGTTTACTCGAAAACATTTCCTGCTTCGAAGTCTTCAGAACTATTATTAGTATCCTGATAAATGATTCGTCCGTCAGTCATGGTTTTAGCTACTTTACGGCTTACACTTAAGCTTGTGTAACTAGATCCTTCAACAAAGTTAAAACCTGCATCAATGCTTGCTGGAAGCTTTTTGTATGCTCCTGCATCTGCATTAGCTAGCATATCAATACCGTCAATAACGTCAGCAACATTTAGTTTTGTATAGTATATTGGATTGCTATCTGATGATTCTGGATCTGTAATAATTTCACTAGGTGTTTCATCACAACGTAATATCGCTACACTAGCTCCGGTTGAATTAAAGCTATAAAAACCATAGTTTTCAACATTCAAATAAACCATATTCATATTAGGAACATCAGCATTGTCAAGGTCGAACCAAGTGCTACCTGTACGTCCTAATGATTCTAACCAATCAATAGCATACAATTCAAAATCAGCACTACTTAAATCAACAGAAAAATCTTTGACTCCATTATCAGTCCAGTCAATTGCATCAAATGCAATAACGATACTCTCACCTGGTTGAATAGGGTTATCAGTACCAGAACCTGGAACTTGTGCAATCTTATCAGCGTATACAAATTCCTCGAATGATAAAGTGGAAATCACATCATCAGCACTACTACCGTTTCTTTGAGGAACAATACTTGCTAAGTATAAACCATCTGCATAAACAACTTCTGCAGAGTTGTTATAGATTTCTATAAATTGATCCTTGAACATTATGCCCCATGAAGGATCATTGGCTCCACTGTAATAAAATTCCTTAATGACTAAAGAACTGGAAGGTTTACCGTCTAATACCAGTTCATCAACAGAGTCAACACCTCCAAAAAGACTTATATTCGATTTTGTTCCGTTAAGGGTGATCGCTTCGTAATATCCTGATGCTTCAGATGCTTCCTGAGCTGTTAAGCTTTTCATACAAGATAAATTGTATGTACCAGGAGCCATATCTAAAAAAGTTGCGACTCCATCAACGTTTGTCAGGACGCTATCTTTACCCTGACTTGTTGTGTTTTCAAGATAAACATAAATGTTATCTGTACTTACGCCGCTAAATGATTCAGAAGTATTTATACTGACGTTTAGATTAGCTAATTTGACCTCTGAATCGTCGTTGCAGGAGATTAGGGTCGTACTAAGTGCAAAAAGAGTGCACATTCCAATTACAAAACTTTTTTTGTTTTTCATAATAATGATAGTTATAATGGTTAGTAAAGATTACAGTTTAAAATTCATACCGAACCCAAATGTTACTTTAGCATTCTGATACACTCGAGTTTTGCTATTTTTATCAATGTATGAAGGGTTGTACCACATGAAATTATTGGCATAAAAAGAAAAACTATGTCCCTGTTTTGTTTCTTTTCTTACCTGTAAATGAAAATTGAAATAGGTTGGATCAGGTGTGCTTTTATAACGATTATCCGAATTGAAAAGATCTGAAAACTCTTCATTTGATCTGTTTTCTTGAGGAATCTCTACGTACTCCCCAGTTTTTTCATAATAGGCTAAGGGATATATGCTTGGATAGCTTCCGACCTCTTTTTTATTAATCCAGTTTGCTTCCCCTGTAAAGGTCACCATCATTTTTATTTCAGGGATGTGTTGAATTACAGTCAGGTTAGATCTGCATATATATGAATTATATGATGGCGTTTCATAAACACCGTATCTATTCGCTTGACTTCCTGTCAAAGAGCCCGAAGACTTAACGCTAGGAAAATCTCTATGTGAGTTTGTTTTCAGGTAACTTCCTGATAAGCTAAATCGGGTATTCGTTGCTTTTACTTTTGGAAATTGAGCACTCAACTCCAAACCCGTTGTCTTAGATTTAAAGGCATTTACGTATGTATTCATTTTACTTGATACATAGATAGAATTACCCGTTGGGCCAACTAAAGGTTGACTGTCAGGATAATCTTCCTTTACTTCCCAAATTTCTTTTTCAAATGTTTTTAGTATGCCATTACTTGTGATTCCATTTGTGATTTTTTTCTGGAATATAGTGGCTCTAAAATTCCAATCTTTGTGTTCGAAGTCGAACCCACCTTCAAATGTTTCACCTCTTGATGGTTTTAAGTACCCATTTTGAGGTTGATGAATGTAGGTTGTCACTACAGCTAACCTTCTAGCTTCGTCGTTGGCATAATGATTAAGATTTATAATATCGAAATAGGCAGGGGCTGGGTTTAATTGAAGCATCGATGGTGCTTTGTACGATAACCCATAGGCTGCTCGAATTCTAAACTTGTCAAAATATTTTGCTGAGAGTGAAAGACGAGGTGATAGTAAATGGTATTTCTCAATCATATAATCATAACGAGCTCCTAATTTTAAGAGGTAGTTTGATTTTTCTCCCGAGTAATTAATGTCATCCTGAAAATAGACTGAATAGATTTGACTTGCTGGAACATTATAGAAGTCAGTTTCTCGTGATCCAGGCCCAGAAACACTTGCCGTTTGGCCTTCTTTATCAAGAACTTTTCCTTTACCATAGTTCTTATTAAAGGAATATTCTATACCTATATTGGTATTGTGTTTTAGTTTACCTGTTGTAAATATTTGCTCTGTATCAAATCGTCCATTTATATTAACTGGGGCACCATGCAATTCTGTGTTTTGGTAAAATGAAATAGGTGTAAATTTTGTGTAATATGTTCCTTCCTCCAAAGACTCAATAATTGGAATTGGTCCGGCCAAAAGGAGATTCTTTTTGGAATATTGATTCGTGTAGTTTACACTAAAACTATAATTAGTTCTTCCCAATATATTAAGGTTACCATTATTAGATAATCTATAGCTCTGATTTTTGTATTCTGATTCAGTATTAACAACTGTTTCATCAGGATCCGATCTTTGACCATCAAAGGATAAGCCATAACTAAAAGCAAGATTGTTAGACCATGAACGTTTTTTAGAGAACTCTTTTGTCCATCTAAGCCCCGTATTAATTCTTTGATAGTAATCTCTTCGTGAAGTTGGCGAATTATTAGCATATGTGTAGTCAAAATCAGCATTCAGAAACCCGCCTTTCTTTAATTTGAACCCCTTGTTTACACCTCCTTGGTAGGATGTGGGATTACTGTTAAAGCTAAATCTCCAAGGCGTATAACCCGCTTTACGTTTGATTAAAACGGCACCGGAAGTAATATTGCCGTACTTGGCACTTGCAACACCGGAGACCACTTCAACCGATTCGATATTAGAGGCTGGTATGTCTCTTAGGTCAATACCTTCGTTGACTACATTATTGCCTCCTGCATCGCTGACTGCTGAATTGAAAGCTTGCATGTTTGCATCGTTACTTAGTTGGTTCCCATCTATAATAACCGCAGTTCCAAATGAATTAATATCTTCATCTCCTCCCGCGCTTCTAAGATTAACTTGCGAAGCAGTACTTAAATCTGTAGCTCCTACTTGACTTCCTGGTATTAATTGCAGGATATCACTGACACTAATAGGTTGTACTTGTTGTATGGCCTGGCTTCCTATTTTGTAAGTTGTACTTCCCGATTTACTTTGGCTAGCTTTAGCTGTAACCGTAACTTCTTCCAAATCCAGACTTGATGGATTTAGATAGAAATTAAGATCCGTTTGTGAGGATTGAATATCAATTTCTTTCTCTTGAGCTTGATATCCTAGTACTGAAATCAATAGAATGTATTTTCCTTTTTTAATTTCGTTTAGGGTAAATGATCCATCTTCTTTAGTTAAGTCATAAACATGAGTTCCTTTCAGGTTTACCACGGTATAGTATAGTGGAGCTTTTGTTTTGGAATCGAATACTTTTCCTTTCAGACTCAATGATTGTGCTTGCGCACTTATTGAGACAAATAACAAAACAAAAATGGGGATTAGAGATTTGGTTAGTTTCATCATGCAAATGTTTTTTTGATTACTTAAATGTAGAGCTAGCTTAGGCTATGTGCAAAAGTCAGATGAGATGAAATGATGTATTGTTATGAGGTAGTTCTGGGTTTAAGTGTTGGTTTTGTAGGGCTTGAGCGTGTTTTGTGATGAGATAGTATAAAATATGAATGAAGTGTTTTTGATGGGTTTTATAAATTGAAAATTTGTTTAATTATTAAGTAAGGAAGTCTGTGTTTTATTGAATTATGGGGAATTTTAGCTGTTTTAGTTTTAAGAGTGCACAAGAAAAGGAATATAGCCTGTTTTTGAGTACCGATCTGCATTTTTATAGAGTGAGTTGAATACATAACAAGTACATCAATTCAAATTGAGTCTTTCTCACCTAAGTTCCGATTAAGTTGCTGACAGATAGGTTAGAGTGGGTTTGCATGCGTGTGGGAAATACATCATAATTCAAAAATATGCTTTCTCACATTGGTCAATTAGCTCTTACATTTGGTATATAATTTAATTCAATTGTTAGGATGTATTATGTGTCGTTCTAAAATATGTCTGAATTAAATAAGTAGATATTTATTAAAACCAATTATCAATGAATAAATCAGGCTCATATGTGATATTAGAAAAAGAGCAAATAATTATTGAGTATCATTCTGGAGAAATTAATGTAGATGATATAATTAATAGTAGAAAGGTAATTTCTAGCAATCCAGATTACAATCCAAACTTTAACATAGTGTTGGATATCAGAGATGCCAGCATGAATTTGTCACCACATGATGTTGCTAGGGGTGTTGCTTTCATTAAAAAGTTTAATATCCTTTTGGGAGAAAGAAAATCTGCATTTTTAACTAGCTCTCCTAATCATGTTGTTATAACAACACTGTTTTCAAGGGGTCTTGGTGGTTTTCCTATTAAACCACGAGTCTTTTCAACAGAAAAGGCTGCATTTGAATGGAGTTCTGGTAATAAATATAATACAGATTATTTAAAAGAATTAAAAACACATCCTAACATTTTGTATAAGTAATGGAAGAGAAGTGCCTAATGTTAAGGCTCACAGCCGGTTCAGACAGCGTAGCGGTTTGACAGGAGATTACCACGCAATCTGCCACTACTCATACAATTTACCGATACCGGAATATTAAAATATTCAGACCAATGAAAAACGCTTTAATTCTATTTTCGATTCTATTCCTTTTTAGTGCTCGCGCTAATGGTGAAATGAAAAAGAATCATTTTATTCATCACAATATCAATGTCAATATTGATGTTGCACACTCAATAATTCAAGTCGATAATAGCATCGATTTATCTTATTTTAATGAAGCGGAAAGCGAACAGTTGCATTTTTATTTAAATAAGAATTTAGTCATTGACTCTTGCAATATGAAGCTTGTTGAGATTGCTCAAGAAGGGGATGAAAGGGCTTGGAAAAAGTATCTTGTTTCAGATAAAATCAAGGATGTTAATTCAAAATTATTCATTCGTTATCACGGAATTGTAGCTGACCAAAAAGAAATGTTAAATGCTCCGCCAAAACATGGAGCAAGTAAAGAAACGTCGGGAATTGTATTCGAAAAAGGAATCTACTTATCAGGCACAACAGCATGGGTGCCTCGTTTTGAGAAGAGATCACTTGTTACTTTTGAAATAAGTGCAACTGTTGACTCAGATTGGAATGTTGTAGCGCAAGGAAAAGAAATATCCAATGAGATAACTGATAATAAAAGGTGTGTTGTTTATAAATCTGACAATCCAACGAATCAAATTTATTTATTAGGAAATAAATGGACTGAATATAGTACCAAAAGTGGAGATGTATTGGTGCAAGCCTATTTAATTAATCCTGATGAGAAACTCGCTAACAAATACTTGGAAGCTACAGCAAAATACCTTCAGATGTATGAGAAATTAATTGGCAAATATCCTTATTCAAAGTTTGCTCTGGTCGAGAATTTTTGGGAAAC
>NZ_JBFFKR010000032.1:0-23414 GCF_041555295.1 Ancylomarina sp.
GGACTCCATGGGGTTGTTTCTGTTACAATGTCGCCTTTCTCCTCAGGGGTTCCCAAAGCTGCAACCGAGCTGACATAGCATAGCTTCTGAATTTTGTGTTCAATGCAAGCGTCAACAATATTTCTTGTTCCCTCAACATTGATATTCTTCATGATATTCTTATCAGCTTTTTTGAAGGAAACCAATGCAGCACAATGATAGACTTTAGTAATTCCCTTGAGTGCATCATCCAGCGAATCGGTATCGAGCATGTCACCATTTACCCATTCAATTTTATCGAAAAGTTCATCGGCAGAATCTGAATAGTATGAGAAACAATCACGAACGTCTTTAAGTGAGCTGTTCTCTCTTTTCAGAGCACGAATGGTTTCTCCTTTTTTAGCTAAATCGAAAAGTAAATGTGAACCGACCAAACCGGTACCTCCAGTAACTAGAATCATGTGTTGAGATTGATGAGGAAATGAGATTTGAGTTAATGAGTGATGTGATTACTCATTAACTCTTTCACTTATTCGTTATTTAGGCCAAACCAGCTTAATGTTTTGCTTCATATTTGGGCTAACACTTAAAGGTACTGGACTTGTTCCTGCTACTGACTCGATGATTTTTTTCTCATCATCGGTATATTCTTTGTTAGGAAATACAAACTCCGCAACGATTTCAGAAACACGACGTGGATCAGCAGCCATTATCTTGGTAATGTTTAACTCTGTTCCAACAATATCGATATTGTTATCACGAGCCACAATGCCCATAATGGTCATTATGCACGAGCCGAATGATGTTGCCATCAAATCAGTCGGTGAAAAGGCTTCACCCTTACCCTGATTATCAACAGGAGCATCGGTATAAATTTTATTTCCTGATTGTAAATGAATATTTTCAGTTCTTAGGTCGCCTAAGTATGTTGTTTTTACTGTTGTCATGTTGCTAAAATTAATGGTTGTCAATTATTTTTGTCCACAAATAATTCAAATTAGTACAAATTATTTTAGTGCACTCATATTTTGTTGTGTACTCTTCTTAGTTATTTTAATTTGAGAAAATCTGTGAAATTTGTGGCTCTTAATTTTATGCGTTTTTTCAATTTTTTGTCCACAAATGACTCAAATTAACACAAATGTTATAGTACGATTTCAAATTGAGGAAATCTGTGGCTATCAATTTTTTATCCACATCTTGAAATTTACATGATAACTCTTTTGTATTGCAAGCTTTTTGCTCCAAAATTAATAAGTAAACCTATTTTCTTTTCTGTGGCTTTCAAATAATTCAATAGTTGTGCATAATGTGAATCTTCTAATGTTTTAACAGCTTTGAGTTCTATAATTATTTCTCCATAACAGATAAAATCAGCAAAATAGTTCTTATTTAGTTTCTCTCCTCTATAGCTAACTTCGATTCCAACTTCTTTTTCAAAAGGAAGAGCTTCTCTATTAAACTCAAATTCCAAAGCTTCTTGATAAATGGCTTCAAGAAAACCAGCACCAAGTTCTGAATGAACAGACATACAGCAACCGATAATCTCATAGCACTCATTTTTATAGATGTATTCTTCTGAATTATTCATTATTTGAGATAATTGGTAGACATCGAAAATGTAGGATTTCTTAATGAATCCAAAGCTAAATATATTTAATAATTTCGGATTATAAGTTATTTCCCTTTTGAGTTTAAAATTTGTTCATTTCGAGTAGAATCAGAGTCCTCATATTCCTTTGATTAAGTGCTTGGTATCGTTATCATGTCTTGTATTTTTTCTATATTTGTGAACTTTTGAGAAGAAGTATCGTATTCTAGTTGATAACTATCTAGTTCGTTCCCTAATTTTTTACGGAAATAAATGGAATGATATCAATTAATTACCAGTCTCAACCCGTTGATTTTACGGAGTTAAATTTCAAGTATCAAAACGAAAATATGAGCACAAAATTTCCAGATTACAAGAACTTAGATCTTTCGCAGATCAATAAAGATATCTTAAAAGAATGGGAAGAAAACAAGACTTTCGACAAGAGTTTAGAGACTCGCGAAGGAAATCCATCTTTTGTTTTCTATGAAGGACCCCCATCAGCAAACGGGATGCCTGGTATTCACCACGTAATGGCCCGTGCATTGAAAGATATTGTATGTCGTTATAAAACGCTTAAGGGTTTTAAAGTAGACCGTAAAGCAGGTTGGGATACACACGGACTTCCAGTTGAGTTGGGTGTTGAGAAGGAATTGGGTATTACCAAAGAGGATATTGGTAAGAAAATCACCGTTGACGAATATAACGAGGCTTGTAGAACAAACGTGATGAAATACACACGTGAGTGGGAAGATTTAACAGCTAAAATGGGGTATTGGGTGAATATGGACGAACCATATATCACTTACGATAACCGTTATATTGAGTCTCTATGGTGGTTACTTAAGCAATTATTCGATAAAGGATTCTTGTATAAAGGATATACCATTCAGCCATTCTCACCAGCAGCAGGAACAGGATTATCAACTCACGAGTTGAATCAGCCTGGTTGCTATAAAGATGTAAAAGATACAACAGCAGTTGGTCTATTTAAGATTGAAAAAGATGCTAAGAGTAATTTCCTTTTCGAAGGAATTGACTGTGATGCATATTTCATGGCTTGGACAACTACGCCTTGGACTTTGCCATCGAATACAGCTTTAGCTGTTGGACCAAAGATCAACTATGTGCGTGTACGTACTTTCAATCCATACACAGGTAAGGATTGTGTTGTGGTTTTGGCTAAGGAGTTATTCAATAACTTCTTTGATACAAATCTTAAAGACGTAGAGTTAAGCGAATATAAAATTGGGGATAAGAAAATCCCTTATAAGCCACTTTCTGAGTGTGCTGGAACTGATCTAGAAGGAATCAAGTATGAGCAATTATTGCCATGGGTGAAACCTGAAGGGGATGCATTCCGTGTTATTCTTGCTGATTTTGTTACCATCGAGGATGGTACAGGTATTGTTCATATTGCCCCTACTTTTGGTGCCGATGACGATAGAGTAGCTAAGGCTGCAGGCATTTCACCACTTATTTTCCGCGATAAGGAAGGCAAGATGCAACCTATGGTTGACCGTACTGGTAAGTTCTTCAAAATTGAAGACCTTGATGAAGAATTCGTAAAGAACCACGTAAATGTTGAGCTTTATGCGCCTTATGCTGGTCGTTATGTGAAGAATGCCTTCGATAATACTTTGACTGAAAAAGATCCTACTTTGGATATTGATATTTCAGTTGAAATGAAAAAAGCTAGTCAGGCATTTAAAGTTGAGAAGCACGTTCACAACTACCCACATTGTTGGAGAACTGATAAACCAATTTTATATTATCCATTGGATTCGTGGTTTATCAAGACGACAAAAGTTCGCGATCGTATGATCGAGTTAAATAAAACCATCAACTGGAAACCTAAATCAACTGGTGAAGGTCGTTTCGGTAAATGGTTAGAGAATTTACAGGATTGGAATCTTTCCCGTTCTCGTTATTGGGGCACGCCTCTGCCTATTTGGGTGAGCGAAGACCGTAGCGAAATGAAATGTATTGGTTCGGTTCCTGAATTAAAAGCTGAAATTGAAAAATCTATTGCGACAGGTTTCATGGGCGAAAATATGCTCGAGAAATATGTTGAAGGTGATAACTCAAAGGAGAACTACGAGAAGTTTGATCTTCACCGTCCATATGTTGACGATATCGTATTGGTAAGTGAGTCGGGACAGAGATTATTCCGCGAACTTGACCTTATCGATGTTTGGTTCGATTCTGGAGCGATGCCTTATGCACAGCAACATTATCCATTTGAGAACAAAGAGGATTTCGATAAGAAATTCCCAGCTCAGTTTATTGCTGAAGGTGTAGACCAAACTCGAGGATGGTTCTTTACGCTTCATGCTATTGCAACAATGTGTTTCGATAGTGTAGCCTTCGAGAATATTATCTCAAACGGTTTGGTGCTCGATGCTAAAGGTAATAAGATGTCGAAACGTTTGGGCAACGCTGCTGATCCTTTCGAAACTATCGAAAAATATGGCTCTGACCCATTACGTTGGTATATGATTACCAATGCTCAGCCATGGGATAACTTGAAATTTGATATAAATGGTGTTGAGGAAGTTCGTCGTAAATTCTTCGGTACACTATATAATACTTACAGTTTCTTCCAATTGTATGCTAATGTTGATGGATTTACATATTCAGAAGCTGATGTGCCAATGGAAAAACGTCCTGAGATTGACCGTTGGATTCTATCTCTTTTAAATTCACTTGTGAAAGAAGTGGAAGAGTGTTACGAAACCTACGAACTTACTCGTGCAGGTCGTGCTATTCAGGATTTCGTAAACGAAAACCTCTCGAACTGGTACGTTCGTTTGTGTCGCAAGAGATATTGGGGTGGCGATTATTCGACTGATAAGATTTCGGCTTACCAAACACTTTATAAGTGTCTTGAAACGATTTCTATTTTGGGATCACCAATTGCTCCATTCTTTATGGATCGTTTATTCTTAGATCTGAATTCAGTATCGAAGCGTTACACAGAGAACTCAGTTCACTTGGTGGATTTCCCTGAAGCAGATATGTCAGTAATTGATAAGGCCCTTGAGGAAAGACAAGACATGGCACAGAAGATTTCTTCTATGGTTCTAGGTCTTCGCCGTAAGGTGAAGATTCGTGTACGTCAGCCATTGAGTAAGATTATGGTGCCAATTCTTGACGAAAGCATGATTCCTCAGTTGGAAGCTGTAAAAGGCATTATCCTTTCTGAGATTAATGTGAAGGAAATGGAGTTCATCACCGATACATCGGGTGTATTGATTAAGAATATCAAGCCAAATTTCAAAACTCTTGGACCTAAGCATGGTAAGATCATGAAGCAAATTGCTATTGAAATTGCTAAAATGAATCAGGACGATATCGTGAAATTTGAGAAAGAAGCTGAATTTACAATTGTTGTAAATGAAGAAAATGTTGTTCTTACACTTCAGGATGTTGAGATTGTTTCGGAAGATATTCCAGGCTGGTTAGTTGCTAATGAAGGTAAATTAACTGTTGCGCTTGATGTCAACATTTCTGATGAATTACGTAAAGAAGGGATTGCACGTGAATTTATAAATAGAATCCAAAATTTGCGTAAGGACAGTGATTTTGATGTTACGGATAAAATTTCATTGGAAATTGAGATGCACGATGCAATAAACGAAGCGGTTATAACTCATAAAGATTATATTGGAAGTCAAACTCTCGCTGATTCAGTGAGTTTGGTTGAAAAGATCAATGGGGAAGGCGCTAAAGATGTTGAAATCGAGGCTGGAATCGAAACTTTTATTCGAATTAAAAAGCTTAGTAAGTAATACTTTTTTTGTTATCTTTAGGATCAAATCCAAAATCTATGACTGAAAGAAAACGCTATACAGACGAAGAATTGCAGGAGTTCAAAGAATTAATTACTCAGAAACTTGCAAAAGCCAAAAAGGATTATGAAACCTTGAAAGCTGTTATTTCAAATAGCTCGGGAAACGACACAGAAGATACTTCTCCAACTTTTAAAGTTCTTGAAGAAGGTGCTTCAGTTTTGTCGAAAGAAGAAGCTGGAAGATTAGCACAGCGTCAGGCTAAATTCATAACTCATCTAGAAGCTGCTCTAATTAGAATAGAGAATAAGAACTATGGAGTTTGTCGTGAGACAGGAAATTTGATTTCTAAAGAAAGATTGCGCGCTGTTCCTCATGCTACACTTAGTATTGATGCGAAAAACAAGCAAATTCAATAACAAATTATAACATACAGAAAATGATTGGGAGAGAAGTCTTCCAATCATTTTTGTTTATATTCGGGGGCTCTTAGTTCTGTAAGTAAAAATAGTCTTCAGTTTTGTTAGCAGTGATTTTGTTTTTCAATCGCGAGGGTATAAATAACACTCGGTAGTAATTGCAGCCAAGATTTTAACATTAAAACAATAGCATGTCATTAATAAAAAAGTCTGCACTCTTTATTGTTGTGCTTTTAATACTCGATCAGGTTTTTAAAATTTGGATTAAAACCCATATGATGCTCGGCGAAGAGTTTTCAGTATTTGGTGATTGGTTTATTATTCATTTTATCGAGAATAATGGAATGGCTTTCGGCATGGAGCTGGAAGGCAAATGGGGTAAGATTTTACTTAGCCTTTTCCGTATTGTAGCTATATGTGGAATTGGATGGTATCTGAATGATATCTGTAAGAAGAAAGCACCTAAGGGTTTAATTTTATCTATCGGTTTAATCTTTGCTGGAGCAATGGGCAATATTATCGACTCGGCTTTTTACGGTTTGATTTTTAATGATAGTTATTATCAAGTGGCGAGTTTTTTACCCGAGGCTGGAGGTTATTCTTCATTTCTTCATGGTAAAGTCGTTGATATGCTTTATTTCCCTTTGGTTGATGGTAATTTCCCATCTTGGTTTCCAGTTTGGGGAGGTGATCATTTTGTGTTTTTCCGCCCTGTATTTAATGTTGCTGATTCATACATTACAATTGGTGTGACCTTGATTCTTCTGTTTCACAAGAAGTATTTTGTAGAGGAAACATCTAAAAAATAGAAAGAACTTTCAAATAAGTAGATATAAAAATAGCCTTGGAACTTCCAAGGCTATTTTTGTATCATTTTGAAAAAACGCTGTAAAGTATTAAAAACATACCTTGCCAATTATCGCCCTTTCTGATGAACGATAGTTGCAGGATTAATTCCTTTTTTAGTTTTCGTCTTATTGCGAGTAACAACAATGGCATTATCCCACCAAATATTGGTTGCCTTATCTAAATCTTCTGCTCTATAATATCGTCCTTCACCTTTGTTTGATCCATCATTGTATGTTCTTCCATATCCATTAGGGTCATATACCTCATAAAAGACTTTTCCATCAACAACTTTGTATCCTTTGGCTAATATAAAGTGCCCCCAATCTTTTGTGTTTGTTGTATAAAACTTATCAACATGCCAGTTTGCTTTTTTCTGATTACTGATGTAATACATATCTAAACAAATAATTACAATATTCCCTTCATCCAATTCATTCCTCACTTTATTAATAGAAGATAAATGAATAGCGTAATTTGAGATGTTCTTCATATTTAAATATGAAATGATATCGCTTGTATACCACCATCCACCTTCAGATCTGTATTTGGACCTAGCATCCTCGGGAGTATCTGAAAAGTTTTTGTTAGCCCATTTAATGGCCATAGTTACAGTTGTGGGACCACAATTAACACCGGCGTATTTACCTGTTTTAGCTTGATCATAATACCATTTGTACTCAACATCATTACTTTTTTCGTGAGTTACCTGTGCTCCTAAGCCAATTTTTCTGGTTTCAGTAAATTTTGGAACTGTGATCGTTTTAGTTATAGAATTCTCAGATTCAACATCGCTAACAGTTAGAGTGATGTCAATATTTTGTTCTTGATTTGACTCAGATAATTCAAAATAAGTTGAAACATCACTTACATTTACTAATTTAACTAATTCTGATTCAGTAGACCATTCATATGTAAGAAGATCACCATCGATATCATTCGAATTGTAAGATAGTTTTATTTCATCAATATCAACTTCATATTTAAAATCAACATTGAGGATCGAGTTATCCTCTTCTGTGTCGTTTGTACATGAAAACATAATAGCCGAGAGGCTTAATAATAGGATTGTTTTTGTCATTTTACAAATACTCATCAGTTCAATTTTAGATACAACAAAGCCTTGTAAAGATATCATAATATTTATCTCTACAAGGCTTTGTTATATTTTAAGTAGCAATGGTGTTTAAGATACCATTAGTTCATAACTAAAGAGTTTCACAAGCATAATCGATACGAGATAAAGTTTCTTCCTTACCCAATAGCTCAATAATATCAAACATATGTGGGCCTTTCCCAGCACCAACCATAGCAAGGCGGAATGGGTTCATGACTTTACCGAAGCCAATTTCCTTAGCGGTAATCCATTCTTTTACGATTGTTTCAGTGTTCGCCGAAGAGAAGTCTGTAATATCGCTTAAAATAGCTTTAAGCTCTTGCATTAATTCAGGAGCATCTTCTTTCCAAGCTTTCTTAGCTGTTTTGGCATCGAATTCTTTTGGTGCTTCAAAAAAGAAATTCACATGATCCCAAAGTTCCGAAATGAAGTCAACACGATCTTTAACCATGCCACATACACGACTAGCTTTATTTGGATCTGCTTCAATGCCTTTTTTAGCTAAAACCTCTTGGCTGAATAGTTGACCAATTTCATCGTCTGATTTAGTCAATAAATATTGACGGTTGAACCATTTTGTTTTTTCCGGATCGAACTTAGAACCCGATTTTCCAACTCTTTCCAGAGAGAAAGCCTGTGATAGTTCTTCCATCGAGAAAATCTCTTGCTCAGTTCCTGGGTTCCAACCTAAGAGAGCTAGCATGTTCACGAATGCTTCAGGGAAATAACCCTCTTCACGGTAACCCGATGAAATATCCTGAGTTTTTGGATCTTTCCAAAGCAATGGGAATACTGGGAATCCCAATTTATCACCATCGCGTTTGCTGAGCTTTCCTTTTCCAACTGGCTTAAGGATTAAAGGTAAGTGAGCAAACTTCGGCATCTCGGCTTCCCATCCTAATTTCTTGTATAATAAAACGTGAAGAGGCATAGATGGTAACCATTCTTCGCCACGAATTACGTGAGAAATCTTCATTAAATAATCGTCAACCACATTAGCTAAATGATAAGTTGGCATGCCATCTGATTTGAAAAGCACTTTATCATCAAGAGCCGAAGAGTTGAACACAACTTGCTTTCTAATTTCATCATTAAGATGAAGCTCTTCGTTAACTGGCATTTTAAAACGAACAACATAAGCTTCTCCAGCTTCAATTTTTGCTTGAACTTCTTCAGCAGATAAGGCTAAAGAGTTATTTAAATTCCCGCGTGTTTCAGGATTGTATGTAAAGGTCTTCTTCTCAGCTTCGTACTGGTTACGAATAGCATCCAGTTCTTCTGCCGTGTCAAAAGCATAATAAGCATCGCCCGTAGCGATTAACTTTTCAGCATACTCGCGATATAAAGGCTTTCTTTCAGATTGACGGTAAGGCCCATATTCTCCACCTACAGTTGCACCTTCGTCTATTGTAATGCCACACCACTTTAGGGCTTCAGCAATATACTCTTCAGCGCCTGGTACATAACGTGTTTGATCGGTATCTTCTATACGCAATAGAAAATCTCCTCCGTGCTTACGGGCAAACAAATAGTTGAAAAGGGCTGTTCTAACACCTCCCATATGTAAAGGTCCTGTTGGACTAGGGGCAAATCGAACTCTGACTTTTTTATCGCTCATGATTTTATCCTTATAATATTTTAATTCCTGACTATCAGGGATGATCATTCAAATTCCGACAAAGGTAATAATTATTGTATCATCTGGGTTCGCTTCTTTTATGCATGAAGCTTCTATTAAAGAAATATTTGATGGAAATGAAAAAGGAGCCTCCATTTATGGAAACTCCTTGAAATATTTTTAATCGATATGATTTTTATTTTTGTAAAACCCAACAAGATGCATTTGGGTTCTTTTGTAATACTTTCCTACGGAAGCGATCAGCTTCATTTTTTGAGCTGAATTTACTCAAAGCAACAGCAAACAAATTTTTGTTCTTAATGATAGTTGCTGGATATGAATTGGCTTCAATCACTGTTTTAAGAATCTTAGCGTTTTCAATATTAGAAAAACTTCCGGCTATTAGGTAATACTTCCCTTTAACGGATTTGTTCTTAATGGCATGCTTAGGCTTTGCATAGATGATTATAGGCTCAAAACTAACCAATTCGTTAGCAGGAGAGATCTTCTCGCTTACCTTAACTGACTTTGTTTTCTGAACATCGGGCGTACTCTCCATTAAACTGAATGAAGCCGCAGATTGGTGTTGATTATTGCTAATATTCACAGGGATTAATGCTAATCCTAAAAAGAAAGGAATCGTAACGGCTGCATAAACCTTGCGTTTAAGGCTAAAGCGGTTCCAGATGTTCTCTTTTATAATTAGTGATCGAATCTGAGTATTTTCCTGGAAGATTAGATCTGGAAGTTCGAAACTTTCCATTCCAAAAAGGTCAGCAAGAAAATTAATGTTTTTAGCTGGCTCGAATTGTAATTTATGACGTTTGTTGTAAAACAAATCACCAAGTTCATTAATAACGACTCTCTCACTTCTGCGTAAACGAACACTAATGTCTTCTATATAAAGCTCAACTGCTCGTTCTGCTTCTGAATAAGTTAATCTTTCGGATTCTGCTAAACAATTAATAAGTAAGCCATCGTTCTGTTTTAGGTTTCGATTGAAACTAACAGCCTTTGATGGAGGAAGCATCTCATTAGTCAGTGGATTCTCTACAGCTGGGGAATAGTTGGCTACAAAGCCACCTAATCCAGGAAGAATCACACAGTCATGTATGAATAATAAATCCTTAATATATCTTGATATTTCTAGCATAAAAACAAAGATAAAAATTCTAAACTCTAATTAAAATCGATTAGCAGCAGAAATATACTAAAAGCTTAGTAATCAAAACTAAAAAAGTGAATTTTTTTTTCACTCAATTGGAAACATAAACGATGTTGAAATTCGTGTTGATTTTCTTTATTATGATTTCATAATAAGTTATATGTGAGAGTATTTAATAGCAAGATCGATCTTATGAAAATCTGTATTTATTCGGGAATGGTTTAGTTATTAATAGTTTGTTTAAATAATGAATGGGATTAGTTCGAGTATTTAAGGTTTAAATCAGCTTATGAGTCTTGCCGAATGGCAATATTTCCATAGCTTTGCATCTCTAAAATTCAATGCATATGGCAACTTTTCTTTTTGATAAAATCATATTTGGTCCTGTAAAGAGCAGACGTTTGGGTGTTTCTTTGGGAATTAACTTATTGCCTAACGATAGTAAGTTGTGCAGTTTCAATTGTATCTATTGTGAGTGTGGTTGGAATCCTGAGGAAACCTATAAGGTTAATTTTCATCCTAGAGCTATAGTTAAAGAAAAACTAGAGCAAAAGTTGAATGAGATGAAAAACCAAGGTGAAGCACCTGATGTGATTACTTTTGCAGGAAATGGTGAGCCATGTATGCATCCCGAATTTGCAGGAATTATTGATGATACCATTGTACTTAGGGATTTGATTTTTCCTGAAGCTAGAATTGCGGTTCTTTCAAATGCCACAATGATTCATAAGCCTGATGTTTTTGATGCTTTGAATAAGGTTGAGGATAATATTCTAAAGCTAGACGGAGGAAAAGAACAAACCATTATTGCTTTAGATCAGCCAGTAGGTACTTTCAATCTTGAAAAAACTGTCGATCTTTTATCAAAATTTAATGGAAACCTTATTATTCAGACTTTGTTTATCAAAGGTGAATATAAGGGGAAAAGCATCGATAATACTTCTCAGGAAGAGATTGATTTATGGTTGCAACATCTGAAAAAGATACAACCTCGTGAAGTGATGATTTATACGATATCAAGAGATACTCCAGTAGAAACACTTAGGAAGGTTGAACTTGCAGAATTAGAGGAGATTGCAAAGATGGTAGAGGATGCTGGTTTTTCAACACAAATTAGTGCTTAAGTCACGCAAATTGATATAATTAGCTTCATTTTTTTACGAATAACTAAAAAATACATATCAGGAATTGAAAAATTGAGATAAATGGTTTAGTTTTATTGAATTGAAATATATAAAGCAATAAATTAATCTACTATGCTCAAATTTAGCATTCGCTTGTCTTACTTTCTAATATTGCTAGGTTTCTCCTTTGTTTCGGTAGCCTGTCAAAATAAAACGAAAACTGATTCTTCTAATATAAAAGACGAATTGGTTGTCAACCATCAAAGTTTAAAGAAGGTTAAGAGTATTTTCTATAATGTTCCATCACCTGTTGAGGTGACTAATATTATTCAGAGAATGAATCTGCCTTACCACCCAGATTTATTGAATCCAAGTACAAATTCTGAGAATTACTTAACTCAAGCTGATATGGCTCTGAATATGGGAGTTTATGGTGCAGACCTAAGCTATATTCGTATCTACGAGCAATATCAAGACGCCGCTAAATTTTTAGTGGTTGTTAAAAAATTTACGCGTGAGTTAGGTATTCCTGAAGAAGGAGAGCGTGTTATTGCTAAACGCCTTGAGAAGAACTTGCAAAACCAGGATTCTTTATTGAGAATCATTACTGAGACATTTACAGATTCGGATAGCTATCTAAAGGAAAATCGACGAGGGAGTACAGCAGCTCTTATCATTTTTGGTGGCTGGATTGAAACGCTATATTTAGCAACCAATATTTTAGATCCTGAGTCTCCTCAAGACGATATGGTTAAACTGATTGTTGAACAACGCTATTCTGTGAAAAACTTATTGGCACTACTGGAGCAGTTCTCTGATGAAAAAAGAGTTCAGGATTTCTTGCCGGATTTGAAAAAATTAAATGAAAAGTTTAATGAAATTGGCCAGCAAAAATCAGGGAAGCCCAAGTTGATATCCAAAAAAGGGAAGGCAGTCATTGGGAATAAAGTAAAACTGAATGTACCTCCTAACATCTTGAATGATGTGAAGACTATTAATGATAGAATTCGAGCACGCATTACGGAAATGTAGAGTTGTTTAATGAGTCTTAATGATAAATAATAATCTTAAGGATGAGTAAAATTTACAAATATATCACTTTAATTATAGCATTAACTTGTATCTCGAGTTTTGCCTTCTCTCAGTGTAATGAATTTACCAAGAAAGATTGTATCCCTTTATTGAGCCCTTATACATTTAATGGACAGCTTAATAATACGGTTTTATCAGAAGGAGAAACTGCAGAGCTACAATTAACGTTTTATGCAGATCAGGAATACCGGGTTTTGGTTGCTGGAGAAGGTCAGCTTGGCAAGATTCGATTTCAACTTTTAGATGTCGAATATAATATCTTGTACGACAATAAAGATGAAGACTTTACGAATGCATGGGATTTTTCCGTTGAAAGTACTGACGAGTTTATAGTTAGAGTTATTGTCGATCAAAACAAAAATCCTGAGGATACTGAAAGTGGATGTGTTTCGATGCTAATCGGATTTAGAGCCTTTGGCTCACGAACACTTTTCAAGTAAAAATGAATTTACAATAAATTACACGGTTTTTTTAGAAATGATTAATCCACCTATCGAGGTGGATTTTTCTATTTGTGGCGTGTTGGAAAGATTACTTTTGTGCTTTGTTTTGATCATGAAAAAAAATCCTAATGAAAGATCCTCTAAATTCGCCATTGGTTCATATTTGCTTGACTTTGGAGGGTTAGGGATGGCTTAAAGTGGTTTTTTAATAGCTATTTAGGCACCTTGGATTATTAAGTTGATGCTTCTTTTATTGTATTAAAAAACAGACTCATATTCTTAAACCTTTGTCACAGAATATGAGTCTGGAGATTTGTTTATTTCAAACTAAATTTGGCATTACCAATGTGAATACCTTCTGAGAAAAGGTCTAAAGTATATTCTCCCTTTATTAGACTTCCATCATTATCCCAGAAAATAGAAACTTCAAGTTCATTGCCTTCAAATTCAATATCACGCTTTGCTGAAAAAGCCATTTGTGTGTTTTCGTATTCGAATAATAAGCCTTCAGGATTACTTAAAATCACCTCGTCAGGACGAGAAATTCTTACGTAAATTGTTTTAAGGCCTGGTGTGATAGTGATGTTTTTTCTAAGGGTGAAACTTGTTTTAAGCTTTTCTGTTTTAGATAGCTTTTTGATTTCACGACCTTTTTTGTTGATTGGGAAACAATTAATAGAAACAGCGTCAAGAGCCGAAGCTTTTGAGATAAGCTCTTTCATATTTTCTGTGGTGCTCTCCAATTTTTCGTTGCGCTCTTTTACCCAGGAAATTTGCTTCTTAACACGAATGTTTTCAGCATTCAATTCTTTATTTTTACTATTCAAAGAGTCAATCTGAATTACATAGCTACGAAGAACACCTTTAAGTGTTCCAATCTCTTTTTTGTATTTGCTGATTTCGAAATATGAGTTATTTCTGAAAACTCGCATTCTTTCTAATAATTCATCGATTTTCCCTTTCTCGGTTACAAGTAACTGGTTTAAGGTGTCATTACTTGTTTGTAGTGAATCGTAGTTTTGTGACAGGTCTCTAAGTTCTGTTTCCAGATCTGCTTTTTCAATTTTAATCTCGGCAATATATTGTCGGTTTTCTCTATATGTCTTTAGAAAAAGTATAGATACGGTGAGTAATACAACACCTAGTGAAATTAATACGATTTTATAAATCTGATCTTTCTTCTCTGTCTTCAAATCTGTGCTCATCTAAAAATGCGTTTATCGGTTATGATTGGATCAAATTTAATGGTTTTTACTGTTTTAACGCAAAAGGATGCTTTAAATTGCAAAAAAGCCGCCTAATCTTTGATCAGGCGACTTAGGAGTACTACTAAAAACCCTCTGCTAAATAATCACAGGGTATATTCACGGAGCTGTGATTGTCAATTAGGGTTTAGATTAGCTTAAGTTGTGGAAAGGCAGATCTGCTTTTTGTTATTTTATTCTTGTTTCTGTAAACTTAAAATCTATGAGATAATTAGAAACACCCCAAACTTGTAGTTTGAGGTGTTTGTTATTAAATGTCGAACTGCCTTCAGTCAATAGGAGTATGCCTAGGGCGATTATGATAGCTCCCCGGGCTAAGTTTACTCGTCTAGGGTGGTTTTTGATGCGTACCCAAGCAATATTTTATTGTCTAGGGATAAAGTGCATACGTCTAGGGGCATTTTTACCCTTCCCGGGACAATATAAGCCGTCTAGGGACTGGCTTGTAGAGCTATTCGCTAATTTCGATTTCTTGTTTTTGTGGTTCTTTTCTATGGTAAGCACTTGCATAATGTTTGGCTTTTTCTTCATCTTTCCAAAATACAAATTGCCCCGTTGCTCTAATGGTATCAACGCCTTGCTTAAGGTAAGTAAAGGCTCGGTCGCGCATGTCTTTTGTTGGCTTACTATTGGTCGAACGTGCACCGTTTACTTCTGATAGCAGTACACCTAAGCTTTCGGCATAAGTTTCGGCTGTGTCCAATTTCGTAAGGTCTAAGCCTACTGTTGTTAAACCTTCAGGATTAGCCTTGCCAAGTAGTGCTAAATCACTTAAATCTTGAATCATATCTGCATTGGTATGGCCTTCGGCAATTCTTTGAACTTGCTTTATCAATGCAGGATTATCGCGGTATGCAAATCGAGAAAAATGAACCAATTCATCGCGTAGAGCGAATGCCAATGGCGATAGTTCTTTCCACTGTTTTTCGGCCTCGGCTTTGTTATCATACTCTTGCATCCATGCCGACTGAGAGTATTGAAGAGCTCCTGTGCGAGCCAGTATACTATCTATAATTGCCAAATCTAAACCTGCTGTGGCAAGTTTTTCTCTATGGATATTGCTCCAATAATAGGTATCCTCAGCTTCTTGTATCGAAGTATTCACAGGCATGTTGGGGTTCTGAACATCTTCATTTTTGATTGCTAAGAATAGTGCTTTTAAACTGTTAAAATCATCAATATTGGCCATTTTATTGGAATTTGTGTTAGTTATATCCTAACGGTTTATTAAATATGTTTCTTACACTGGTTTAAATGTAATAAATCTTAATGAGCTGGCCATGCGTATTGTTATGTTATTTTATTGTTATATTGATATCGTCGTTAGATTCGTTTTATGTAAGCTATGCAGGGGTTTGGTGGTGTTGAGACAAAAAAGAGGGGTGAAAACTTTAAAGTTTACACCCCTCTTTTTTTATGTTTCTTTAAAATCAGTTTAATCCTGCTGACTAAAAACGCGTTTCAAAATGGAGCTCACTCGTTTCATAGGATCTTTTCTGATTTGTAATTCTTCTTCAGCAACTTTCAAAAAGAGCGCATCAAGAGCTTTGTTCGTCACATATTCGTCGAGCTGAGAGTTGACAGTTTCGAGATCTGCTAATTGTCCAACAAAACTTGTTGCAACCTGATTGTAGCTTCCAGTTAGCAAATTCCAGGATTCGTTTGTAGACAAGTTGGCAATCAGTTTTTTGTCAAGAGAAGTTCTCACTTTTGGTAAAAACAGATCTTTTAGTTTGGCGTAGCTTTTATACTTTAGATATTGAGTGGCTGCATTTTTGTCCCCTTTTAATATACCAAAAGCATCCTGAATGGTCATTTCTGTGATGGCAGATGCGAAAATTGGTGCTGCTTCTTTTACTGCATCTTCAGCAGCACGGTTTAATCGGAGAATAAGCTTATCTGCCAAATCTTTTCCGCCAGGAATTTTATTGATATTCTTACTTATGGTTTGTGCCTCGGGAGGTAGTAAGATCTTAACGAGTTCGTCTTTGTAAAAGCCATCCTCTATAGAAAGAATGTTCGATGCCTGCTTACTACCAAGGAGTAAAGCCTCTTTTAAACCTTGAGATACATCGAATGATGTTAGAGGTTTATTTTGCTCAACGGCATATTCGTTGACTATGGTTTGTAGCTCGGCGCAGGACGTCAAGTATAGGACACTTGATAGAAGGATGAGTTTTCTGAACATATTTTTTAGTTGATTTGTAAGGCTTGCAATTTATAAAAAGATATTCATCCTATTCATATAAAAAAAAGCGGAGCAAAAACCCAAAGGTTTTCGCACCGCTTGATAAAATCTCATGATCGTTTAAGGTAAACTTCTTGGATGAGCAGGATGATTTAAGGTGTCTGAATTTTATATATGTGTGAAATCAACGCATCATCACATTAACAAATCTTCAAATCAACTCTAAAGCAAGTTACCAAGTTTAATACCGAAGTAAATGGTGCGAGGGTTAAGTGGTCCATATACCCAACTGGCATCGCGATAAGCGCCTTTGTCGAAATCATCCTGAAAAGAGTTGAAGATATTTTTTATTCCTAAATCAAATTCCAGTTTTACATTGCCGCCCAAATCGAAATGGTACGCAAAGTTGATACCCATATCCATAAATTCACCACTTTTCACAAGCTGATCGCCCGTTGCCACACCATTAGCATCTTTCTCAACTCCAAAGTGAATCATATCCATAGAACCCGAGTAGCTCCCCGATAGGGTGGTTGTGAATTCATGTAGAGGTTTCCAGTTCATAGCAAAGTAGCCATAGTGATTTGGGGTTCTCAACATTTTATCTGTCTTGATTTCTGTCAAGTCACCCTGTTCAACTTTTTCTTTATATTCGCTCGACTGTAATGTCATACCCATCTGGAAGTCTAGTTTATATGATGGTGCTATCTTAAATTCCATGTTTATGCCTTTTACAATGGCTCCTTTAGAATTCTTACGGTAGGCAATCAAATTACCATCTTCGTCGTTGGTGCTGTATTCATTTACGAATGAATCATTCAAATCGGTATAAAAACCTTCAGCCAGGAAGTAGGTTTGTACCTTTCCAAAGCTCTTGTCTACGTCGTATGATACCGTGTAGGAATTTGAGGATTCAGCTTTTAAATTCTCAGATAGTTTATGAATAACACGACGTGCAGCAGAGGCTTCGATATGTAAATCTTCGTCGAAAATTTGAGGGGCACGAAAGCCTTTGGCATAACTCAATCGTAGTTGCATAGCATCGGCAAGCTTAAACAACATATTAGCTCTAGGGCTTATTACGGTGTTATTTATCTCAGAATTGTCTACTGAGTTTTTAATCTTGTACGAATCCATTCTGGCACCAAGTAAGAAAGTTCCAAAACCTAAATCCCATTTACTTTGTGCGTAAGCTCCAATTGTGTTTGAGCTTTGGTTGGCAATGATGGTTGTTGGTATAATAATGTCTTTTTGGTAATCATTATATGCCAGTTTTTTATCCCTTAGTTTATTGTATACATTTTCGAAACCTAGGGTGATATCGGCAGGCGCGAAAAGTAAATTGTCGGTATGGCTAAAGAATTGGACTCCTGCTGAAATAGCTAAATCTTGTGTTGCCCCATAAGCACTGTTGTCGAAAATCGGTTTGGGAAGATCAATACCATTTTCATCTTTCAATGTTGCAGCACCATAATACGAGGCTCTGTCGATATGCTGTGCCGAAGCATATACTGAAAGTTTGCTGATTCTTTCCTTTGAGAAAAACTGATCGAGAGTAATACTTCCAGAGTTAATGTTGTGCTTAACTTGTTCGGCAATTAAAGACATGTGAGCAGGTAAATCTAACTGATCGCCTCCTCTACGAAATTCATCGACAACATGATATTCCAAGCTTAATTTAGATAAATCGCTTAAGCGATGGAAGGCATTGAAACCAGCACTTAAGTTTTTTAATTCGACAATATCCGAAAAGCCATCCCTATTAGCATCCCAGGCATCTTTGTTTCGTTTCATTCCAAAAAGGAAGATGCCTGATTTGTTATCATCTGAAACAATAGAAGCGTTGAAATCAACCATGACATCGCCTGCCGGTTTTTCACTTGCGCTAACACCAGTGCCTACACTGCTGTATTTTGCACCAACTTTAAACGAGTTACTTACCGGATCTTTAGTGATCACATTAATAGTCCCTGCAATGGCATTCCCACCAAATAGAGCCGATCCGCCACCACGAACGACCTCAATACGCTGAATCATGCTAGGAGGGATATGCTCAAGACCATATACTCCAGCCAATCCGCTGAATATTGGACGCGAATTGATCAGGATTTGTGTGTAAGGTCCTTCAAGTCCGTTCATTCTTACTTGAGAGAACCCACAATTATTACAATCATTCTCAACGCGCAAACCAGGTGAAAATATCAAGCCATCAGCCATGGTAGAAGCGGCAGTGTTCTCAAGTAATTTGGTTCCAATTGAATTTACAACAACCGGCGCATCCTTACGCGATACCTGATTTCTATCAGCTGTAACTACAACTTGATCGAGGCCAATAAAATCTTCGTTCATTTTAAAAGTAAGCGCATTGGCTTGTCCAAGTTTCACATCGTAGTGTTTCTTGTCAGCACGATAGCCAACACAACTGGCTATAACATGATAATGTCCTGCAGGAACATTTATAATTTCAAATTCCCCTTCAAAATTAGTTACTGCTCCTATTGAGGTGCCTTCAAGAGCAACACTGGCAAAGGATACAGGTTCGTTGCTCGCAATATTGATCACTTTCCCTTTGATTGTAGTCGTGTTATTCTTTGCAAGGGATACTAGAGAAATAGATGCTATTAGTATTAAACTAAGGCAAAATTTAGCGATGACTCTCATTTATATGTGTTTTTTTGTTTGAGTTTTTATGAAATAAGCCCTATTAGTTTATATGAATAAACAGTTCAATTGTGAGTTGTATATTTTATAAAATTCGTGATTATAAGACCTAGTAATTAGATTAATAAGACGAAATAGTTTTTGGCTTGGAATTCAGCTGATATTTAGAAATGAATCGCATTCTACGGTACATGCATTTAATTTTATAGTCCAGACTTAAAGACCATAGGTGTGTGCATGGGTAATATTAATCCGAGAAAGAGATAAATTGAAAAATCAAGATGATTAGGCCAGGAAAGGAGGAGGCCTATTGTTTAAAAGACTGGCCGTGTAGCCAAATTTTATTTGTAAAGATTCAAACTGAAAACATTTAAGTTGTTTTTCGAATATCAAGCTCAGAAAAAGAGCCGTGATGGCAACAAAAATTAAACTGGTTAAGTGATGAATCGAAACACAGTCGTTACTTGAGTGTGAATGAGAGCTGCCGTTGTTTGAATTATGCGTATTAAATGGGTGGGCATGAGAATACGAACTCCCATTGGCTTGTTTGTGGATATGCCGGTTGAAGATAGCATTCCCAGTCAATGCGAGCATTGCAGGAAGGAGTGCTATCAGCACAGCAATTTTTATTTTTCTAAAGAATTCCATCAAACATTATAAAATTAAAATCTTTCGACCCTGCAAACATAGATGCTTTCCATTTTCCTTACAATACCTACATCTTATGATATTTATAGAAATGCTTAAAAACATCTATTTAGACTTCTTATTTTATTTCGGAATAGCTTCACTCATAATTTGCTTAATTCTTATAACTTTGCCTTTCAAGTTTTGGCAGAGTCTATTGAGGTATAGTCAATCAAATTTATACAAGTATGGGTGAAGTGAAAGAGAAACAAGCAATTATAAAAAAACTGCGTAATAAGTACCGATTAACAATCTCTAACGAGAGTACTTTTGAGGAAGCATTGTCTTTTCGACTATCTAGATTAAATGTATTTACTGTAGCAGGTTTATTTTCAATTGTGCTGATTGCCCTTATCACTATGCTGATTGCCTTTACACCTTTACGCGAATATATTCCTGGCTACCCTGATGGTCAGATGCGTCGTAGTATTGAGCAGAACTCAACTTTGGTTGACTCGTTGATTGTAGAATTGGATAAACGTGACCGATTTTTTGAGGGGATAAAGAATGTCATTTCTGGTAATGACTTTGAAAATACTATTGAAGATAAAGCTGATTCCATTGTCGACCCTAAATACAAAGGCTTACAGTTCACTCAGTCTGAAAATGATTCCATATTCAGAAAAGAGCACGAAGCTGAAGAGAAATTTAACCTCACCATTTCAGGAGAAAACAAAGCTAGAGGGATTTCAAGCATTCACTTTTTTACACCAATGAAGGGTATGATATCTAATTCTTACGATGGACTAATCGGTCATTATGGTGTAGATGTTGTTGGACCATTGAATGAAAGGATTTCGGCAGTGATGGATGGAACAGTTATTTTTGCTGAATGGACTTTGAATACGGGTTATGTGATCCAAATTCAGCATGGAAAAGATCTCGTATCTATTTATAAGCACAATCAGGAATTATTGAAAAAACCAGGCGAGTTTGTAAGAGCCGGTGAAGCTATTGCAATACTTGGAAATTCAGGAGAATTGACATCCGGGCCTCATTTACATTTTGAATTGTGGCATAACGGTAAAGCGCTGAATCCTGAAAATTATATCAAATTTTAAATTTTATCAGTAAAATTTCATTGATAGAATAATCAAATAAAAAAGCAAGGGACTAAATGAGTAAACATATTGCAATCTTAGGATCTACAGGTTCTATAGGAACGCAAACTTTAGAGGTAGTTGACGCTAACCCAGAACTGTTTGTTGTTGATGTATTAACAGCGAATAATAATGTGGACTTATTGGTGGCCCAAGCAAAGAAATATCAACCCAATGTAGTTGTTATAGCAAGGGAAGATAAATATCAATACTTGTCTGAAGCCTTAAAGGATGAAGATATTAAGGTGTATGCAGGTATCGACGCAATATGCCAGGTTGTAAGCATGTCATCAATTGATGTTGTTGTAACAGCTATGGTAGGATATTCTGGATTATTGCCTACGATTAAAGCTATTGAAGCTAAAAAGAATATTGCCCTCGCGAATAAGGAAACCCTAGTTGTGGCAGGTGAAATTATTCAGAGATTAGCTATAGAAAATGGGGTAAGTATATATCCTATTGATTCAGAACATTCGGCTATTTTTCAGTGTTTGATTGGTGAGTTCGAAAATCCTATTGAGAAGATATACCTCACTGCATCAGGAGGTCCTTTTAGAGGAAAAGATAGAAAATTCCTTGAAAAGGTTACTTCTAAACAAGCCTTAAAACATCCCAATTGGGATATGGGATCTAAAATTACGATTGACTCTGCCAGTATGATGAATAAGGGTTTTGAAGTGATTGAAGCCAAGTGGCTTTTTGATCTGAAGCCTGAGCAGGTTGATGTGATTGTACATCCTCAGTCTATTGTTCATTCTTTGGTTCAGTTTGAAGATTCTTCGATGAAAGCTCAAATGGGATTACCTGATATGAAGTTACCAATTCAGTTCGCATTAACTTATCCTAAGCGCCTGAAAACGAGCTTTGAGAGATTTAATTTTCTGGATTATCCAAATCTGACTTTTGAGCCAGCGGATACTAAAAGTTTTAGAAATCTGGCTCTGGCTTACGAGGCTATGAATAAGGGTGGAAATATGCCTTGCATTATAAATGCTGCTAACGAAATTATGGTTGAGGCTTTCCTGAAAGACCAAGTTGGTTTTCTTCAAATGAGTGATATTATTGAAACTTGTATGCAGAAAGCAAGTTTTATTTCTCATCCTGTTTATGAGGATTATGTTGCTAGTGATATTGAAGTAAGACAATTAGCAGCCTCTTTGCTATAAAATCCGTACCTTGTTGTGATTTTTTAATCAATGATAATGCCTGATATGATTTGGGCCAATGTATCTGATAATTGAAATTTAATGGAAATATTAATTAAAGTATCTCAGTTTCTTCTGAGTCTGTCTATTTTGGTGGTTCTTCACGAATTAGGACACTTTGTTTTTGCAAAAATTTTTAAAGCTCGTGTAGAAAAATTCTATATGTTTTTTAACCCGGGATTCTCTCTTTTTAAATACAAAAAAGGGGATACTGAATACGGTATTGGATGGATTCCATTAGGAGGCTATGTGAAGATATCGGGCATGATGGACGAATCGATGGATAAGGAACAAATGGCATTGCCACCTGAGCCATATGAGTTTCGTTCAAAACCAGCTTACCAACGTTTATTAATCATGGTAGGTGGTGTATTGGTGAATTTTATTTTGGCTTTTGCAATTTATATAGCAGTTCTATTTGCTTGGGGAGACGAATATCTTCCTGCTGAGAATGTGAAATATGGTTATGTTTGTGATTCTATAGCACAGAGTATTGGATTGCAAAATGGTGATAAGATTCTTGAATTGGATCATCAGAAACAAGTGAGATACACCGATATTTTAACCAATATTCTTCTGAATGACCCTAAAAGCATGCAGGTTGAGCGTAATGGTAGTATGATAGATATTGCTATTCCATCTACCTTTGTGCCAGACTTGTTAGCTAAGAGTAGTAAAGGCTTTTCAATGAGTCCGGTTATAACACCGAGGATTCCATTACAACCTTTTGTTGTTGCTGGATTTTCGAAAGAATCAGGAGCTAAGGCTGCAGGTCTTAAAAAAGGTGATGAGTTACTTTTGATAAATGGGAAGGATTTTAAATTCTTAGATGAATACCTGGCTTACCTTCAAACCCAGAAAGGGAAGTCTGTTTTGGTACAGGTGCAACGAGATGGTGCAACCAAAGAAGTCAATACAACTCTAGGCGAAGACGCTTTATTGGGTATCTCAATGAAACCTTATAATCATTTTGAATTTGCTACAATTAAGTACAGCTTTTTAGAAGCAATTCCAGCGGGTATAAACAAAGGGGTTGATAAATTGCAATCCTACTTGAAGCAATTTAAGTTGATCTTCTCATCAGAAACAAAAGGATATAAATCAATTGGTGGATTTGGTACCA
>NZ_JBFFKR010000033.1:0-23217 GCF_041555295.1 Ancylomarina sp.
ACGCTTACTTGCAGACCACTTAATTACAAAATCGGCAGTTTGTACCTCATCGGACATGGCCCAATAAAGCATCACCGTTTTTGCAGCTATAAACTCAGGCAGTTGTTCAACGTTCTCTAATATGACCTTTGAACGACTCGTTTTCTCTTCAAGAGAAACGGCATTCTTTAAACCACGAATCTCACGACGGATTCGTTTCTTTTCTTCATCTATCATCACAAAATAATAAACTGTTCTTATTTTTTTATCAAGGCTGGTAAGCCGATTCTCTCAATATAGAAGCATAATCATCCTCCGCCATCAATTGGGGAATGCTTAATTCTGAATGCTTAGTCATGTATGATTTTACGATTTGTAAACCAATCCAAGTTCCAATACGTCCTGGTGATTCCTGCGGCATACCCGTGGTGAAAGGTGCATCGTTAATATAATTACGAGTCATATTGGTATGGGTACTAAACAAATGCTTTTGCTCAATCAGATATGCCCAAACCTGAGTTTCATTATCTACACACCACTTATAATCCTCATTGTTGTATTTAATGATATCAGACTCTGCTTTTTCTGGCAAAAGGGCCTGTAAGAAATAGAGAATCTTACCTTGATAAATCATTTGCTCCATTAAATTGTGTGCTTTGGGCTTAAAAGGAAACTCGGTTAAGCCATAGGCCAAAAGAATATCCTGAGCAATTCTATTGGGTGTCATGTTCTCGCGCAAATAAACAGGACGCCTAAGTAGCGCATAAAACTCGCATTCCTCTCCCAAATACTTATCCAGGCTAACACCAATTAAACCCTCATCAACAACTATAGATTGATTAAAACCTGAGATCTGAGAAAATATCTTTGGAATTTCAGCTTGCGGATAGTAATATTTCAGATGTTTAAATCCCTCCGTTAACTCCTCCTCTTGAATATCAAGATTAGGGAATATCGAATCAATCTGATTCGCAACTAGGTTCATCGTTGAATCATTTAGAAACTTATTCAGATATTGGCTATAATTCAGGTCATCAATATGGCCTAAACCAATTACCTTTTCGGAATATAATCTTAAGATTCGTGGATATTTGCTTTTCAAGTCCTCTAAAGAACTTCCTTTTTTGAGATCAAAAAGCTTTTGTTCAAAGCGTTCGATATTAATTTCCAGATCGATATCTGACACATCAACCTTAAGCTTATTCGATTGACATGCTACAAACATACAGGTCATTCCTAAAAGCAAACCAAATGCTAATTTTCTCATTATTATCTATAAAATTTAAAATAAAGCCTATCTCTTTTCAATGCGCATCATCTTGATTAAGAAAAATTCAAAATAGAACTCATTCTAAACAAGTCACCATCAAAATTACCAAAATACAGGAGGCATCAAAGTTAAAAATCCATATTTATAAGGCTTAATTTTGTTTACTCATTAGCTCTTTGGGCTTTAAAAGATTAATGATTTATCATTAACTTTGCGAATCTCCTTCTCTAAGGAAGGAAAACCTAATTTGTCGTAAATCATACAGAAATGAAGATTGTTTTAGCACAACTGAACTATCATATAGGAAACTTCGAACTCAATTCCAATAAAATTATCGAAGCCATAAATAAAGCAAAAAGCAAACAAGCTGATTTGGTTGTTTTTTCAGAATTGGCAATTTGTGGCTATCCTCCCAAAGATTTATTGGAGAGAAAAGATTTTATTGAGAAAACACTAAATGCTATCGATCTGGTTGCTTCACATTGTGTTGATATTGCTGCTGTAATGGGTGGCCCATCAATCAATCCTCATTCCAAAGGCAAAAACTTATACAACTCTGCCTTTTTCATGTGTGATGGGAAAGTTCAGAGCATTCACAACAAGACTCTTCTACCTACATACGACATTTTCGATGAGTACCGCTATTTCGAACCCAACACCGAATTCAATCTGGTCGAGTATAAAGGCAAGAAAATAGCCCTTACCATTTGTGAAGACTTATGGGAAAAGCAGCCTGTAGATAACAATTTTGCGAAGGAAGAGTTGTATACCATCTCGCCTATGGAAAAATTGAGCCAGCTAAAACCTGACTTTGTTGTGAATATTGCAGCATCGCCTTTTTCACACAATCATGAGAAAATCAGAACTGAGATTCTTCAGTCTGTTTCCAAAACATATCAATTGCCTCTTATCTACGTGAATCAGATTGGAGCCCATACCGAATTGATTTTCGATGGCGATTCCATGGCTATCAACTCAAAAGGTGATGTGGCTTGCCGTCTCAACTATTTTGAGGAAGATTTCGCCCTCATCGATCTCGATGAAATTGAAAACCAGAAAGCTGAAGAGAAAGAGGTTGATTATATCGAAAAAATCCATGATGCGCTTGTTCTGGGTCTTAAGGATTACTTCGGTAAAATGGGCTTCAAGAAAGCGACATTGGGTCTTTCGGGTGGTATCGATTCTGCAGTAACTGTTGTATTAGCAGAAAGAGCATTGGGAAAAGAAAACGTTCGTGTTTTGCTAATGCCTTCAGAATTCTCTTCTGATCATTCGGTGAAAGATGCAATAGACTTAGCGAATAACTTAGGTATTCAATACGAAATTGTGCCTATTCAAGATATTTTTAAATCATTTGAAAGCAGCTTGGCTCCTATCTTCGGCGATTTACCTTTTAATATTGCAGAAGAAAACATACAAGCTCGAATTAGAGGAACATTGATAATGGGATTATCAAATAAGTTCGGTCATATCGTCTTGAACACCTCAAACAAGAGTGAATCTGCAGTAGGTTACGGAACGCTATACGGCGATATGAATGGCGGAATTGCAGTTTTGGGCGATGTTTATAAAACTGACGTTTTCAAACTAGCTTACTTTATGAATAAGGATGAAGAAGTGATTCCTTTGAATAGTATCGTAAAACCACCATCAGCTGAATTACGTCCTGATCAGAAAGATTCTGATTCTCTTCCTGATTACGAACTACTTGATGAGATCCTCTTCATGTATATCGAAAAGAATATGCCTGTTAGTGAAATTATAGAGCAAGGATTTGCTAAAGAGGTCGTTGATAAGATCATTAGATTGGTTAACATGAATGAGTATAAAAGATTCCAGACGGCACCTGTTTTACGCGTTTCATCTAAGGCATTTGGTTATGGAAGAAAAATTCCTTTGGTCGCAAAACATTAAAAACAAGCACATCTGACTGACTATGTAGTTATTACAACACAATAATAATTACAGATATATTTCTTTATTCCTTTTGCCATTTAATTTGATTTTCATACATTTGGAATGTTTTATAACATATCCGATTTCTATATTCATATACCAGGTCCGATCATGATTGAAAGTGATAAAAAGATTCGAGAACAAATCTGTTTAGAGGTAATTAACAATCCAAATTCAGTATTTAATGTTCTTACTCCAGAAGAAAAAGAAAACATTCTACACAACATGAGTTGTAGCTTTTTTAAGAAGGGTGAATACATTTATAAAGAAGGCGAAAAACCTCTTGGACTGATCTCTTTAAAAGAAGGGAAAGTGAAGATATTCAAAGAAGGTGTTGGCGGACGTGAACAAATTGTACGTATGGCGAAACCAGTAGGTTTTATAGGATATAGGGCTCTTTTTGCAGAAGAAAACAATATTGCATCAGCTGTTGCTATTGAAGATTGTGTAACCTGTACTGTGACCTATGATATGATTCTAAAACTTATTAAAACCAATTCTGAGCTTTCTTTAAGCATCATTCGTTCTTTTGCTACTGAATTAGGTTTCTCAAATAATAGAACCGTCACCTTAACTCAGAAGCATATTCGAGGACGTTTGGCTGAATCTTTATTGTTCCTTCGCGATACTTATGGTTTCGAAGATGATGGGATGACAATCAAGGTTTATCTTTCAAGAGAAGATATTGCCAACTTATCAAACATGACAACATCTAATGCCATTAGAACGCTTTCAACTTTTGCAAGCGAAGGTGTAATTGCAATTGATGGTAGAAAAATTAAGATTTTAGATAAGGTTAAACTAGATAGAATTAGCAAACTAGGTTAATCCAAACGCAAGATATTTACCAGGGAATTCATTATTGGATTCCCTTTTTTCATGCTCACAATTAGCCTCTATCTCTTCTACAATAACACTTTTGTTTATAAAAAAACCTGAGAGGTATTTCTACCAATCAGGTTTTATAAGAGAGGTTTCCCTCAATATATTTTCAATTACTGAATTAATTTTTCAATCTCAGCTTTTAGCTCATCACCAAATACTTTATTGGCTACAATAGTTCCATTCTGATCGATAAGAACAGTAGCAGGAATACCATTCACACCGTAAAGTTTCGCTGCTGCTGAATTCCAATATTGCAGATCGGAAACATGCTTCCAGATTAATCCATCAACTTCAATCGCTTTCAACCACTTGTCTTTATCTTTATCTAAAGAAACACCTAAGAACTCAACTCCTTTAGGGCTTAGCTCTTTATATAATTCAACCATATGAGGATTCTCTCTACGGCAAGGTCCACACCATGATGCCCAGAAATCGATTACCACAACTTTACCCTTAAGACTTGAAAGACTCATAGGAGTTCCTTCTGGCGTATCTAAAGTAAAGTCAGGAGCTGGTTGACCAATGGCAACTTTTTTCAAAATATCAATCTTAGACTTGATTAATAGCGCGCTGCTTGACGCTTTTACATCCTCACCAAAAGTATTGTACAACTCTTCCATCTCATCAACTTTAAGTTGATTCAATAAATTTCTATAAGAAACAACTGCTGCTACAACTGAATTACCATTTCCTTTCACGAAAGTCTTAACGGTTTCCATCTTTACAGAATCAACAGCTTCGTATTCTTTTATTGCTTTTTCTGCTGCTTCTTCATTCTTTTCAGACATCGCTTTTTTATAAGCAGCAACAATGGGTTCTTGCTTTGCTTTGAATTCCATCATCGTAGCTACAAAACCATTATATAGATCTTGAGAAACAGAACCCGTGATTTTAGCATCACGTAAAGATTCGATGTTAGCTTCTACAGAAATTGGTGCATTTTCAAGAAAAACAGGAATTGCACCTTTTTTATCATCAATTTGTAAATAGTACATATCAGCAACAGCTACACTACCTTCAATCTTAAATGCTCCATTTACGATATCAGCAGAATCAATTTTCACAAATTTTCTATCCTTTTCAATATTCAGATAGATTTTTCCTTCTGCTTGTCCTTCAATATGACCTGAAAGCTCGTATTTTTTTTGAGTATCACAGGCTGCAAAAAGGACTGAAATTGCAACTACTGCAAATAGTAATTTTTTCATAATAAACGTATTTTGATTTTTAAGTAAATATTCCGCTAAATCTAATTATTTAATTTGACTAGAAGAAGTTATTTCGATAAGTACGTCTTATTAGCCATCAAAGTTGGATTTAATAAGATTTACTTCAATTATTCAACTAATCATCTCCTTTTTTAACTTCATCATAGTAAGTATTCAACAACTTATAAGCCGCAATAAATGAGCTCATCTCATCATTTAAAACCTTATTTTCAAAATCAGGAATCATTCCCTTGATTTTGTTATCATGGTAAAAATTGTCTCGTAATTGTTCATGAATGGTCTCATACATCCAATATTTTGCTTGCTCGCTTCTGCGAGTTTCGAAATAATTGTTTTCATGTGTATGCTTACAATAATCCATAATCATATCCCAAATCATATCGATACCTGTACACTCAATCGATGAACAATTTAAAACTTTAGGCGACCATTGGGATGGTGATAAAGGGAATAAATGCAGGGCATTCTCAAATTGTACTCGAGCCAATTGAGCTTTAGTTATATTACTTCCATCACATTTATTGATAGCAATTGCATCTGCCATCTCCATAATACCACGCTTGATCCCCTGAAGTTCATCACCAGCACCCGCAATTTGTATCAACAAGAAGAAATCAACCATTGAATGCACGGCTGTTTCAGATTGACCAACACCAACCGTTTCTATTAAAATAGTATCGAATCCTGCAGCTTCACATAGAATTAAACTTTCACGCGTTTTACGAGCAACTCCACCTAAAGAACCCGCAGAAGGTGAAGGTCGAATATAGGCAAGAGGATCAACTGCGAGTTCCTCCATACGTGTTTTGTCTCCTAAAATACTTCCCTTTGTTCTCTCACTACTTGGGTCAATTGCCAAAACTGCCAATTTATGTCCCATGCCTGTAACATGTTTCCCGAAGGCTTCAATAAAAGTACTTTTTCCTGCACCAGGAACACCTGTTATACCGATTCGAGTTGATTTCCCAGAATAAGGTAAACAACGTTCAATAATTTCCTGAGCTGTCTTTTGATGTTCAAATTTTGAGCTTTCAACTAATGTTATGGCCTGACTCAAAATAGTCATATTTCCATCCAATATACCTTTGATGTAATCTTCAACAGAATACACCTTACGTTTTCGGTTTTTTAAACGCTCGGCAATATTAGGATTAATTGATGGAGGTCTGCTAATCCCTGAATTTACCTTTAAGCCCTTGAATGAAGGGTTGTTTTCTATATGACCTTTATCTTTTTTATCTACCATGATTGTATTTTTTATCTAATAAGCCAAATCGCATATCTAAAATTGAGCGACTTGAAGTCATTAGTTTAATACTAAAAGAATTTCTAATGACTATTCCGTTTTATTACTAATGCGAAATTAAAAAATTCAGGCTTATGAATAAACTAAATAGACCGAAACAATCCGTTTCTATCTATAAAAAAAGGTTGTCGAAATTAAATTCGAACAACCTTTTCAATATTATCAATTAGTAATATTAAAATATCAGAATAAGTTTCTGGCTCTAGTTTACTTTAGGCATAACCACATTCCCCATTACACGCAAATCAACTTTAGAGGTAGTAGGTGCATTGGTAATTACTGTTATACGTTTATTTTGGCGACCTCGCTTCCCTCTCGAATTAAAAACGACTTTCAATTCTGTAGATTCACCAGCCTTAATAACTTTAGATTGTGGAGAAATAGCCGTACAACCACAAGAAGCTTTTGTCTTACGAATCAAAAGATCAGATTTTCCCGTATTTTTCATTAGAAAAGTATGCTCAGCTTTTTCACCCTGGGACAATTCTCCGAAGTTGAAAACTTTTTCTTCAAATTCTAATTTTGGTGCATTCGCCAATTCATTATCGGATAACTTTGCAAAATCTTCGGTAATATCAGCACTAATTGTTAAGCGATTTCTTGGAGCAAAAACTCCATTTATTAATAAATCCAGATAATCGGTAACAAAACCCCAATCATTTTTCTTAGAAGCATCGTATACAGCTACAATTTTAGCTCTGCTTTTTGGAGCAATTTTTTCTGGAACAAGTTTAATATTTAAATGAGATGGCGTTCTTCTAAAGGCAACTGTCATGACACTATCCGTATCGTTATAAACCTCAAGCGTCGCTTCTTTAATCTCATTATTTTTCACCTTAGTAAAAGGCAAATGATTACTTGTCATTCTAAGACCAGCCATCATTCGTGGGAAAGAATCTTGAACCGTTTTAACACGAGCTGTTACGGCTCCTTTAATACGTAAAATAGAAATAGAAGGATTCGTATTCGCAGTTACAGTAATTGATTTATTGAAAGGTCCTGGACGATTTTTAGGATCGAAAGTTGCCTTAATAAATCCCTTTTGACCAGGTGCAACAGGAGCTTTACTCCAATCAGGAGACGTACACCCACATGAGGAACGCACATTCTGTATAACAATAGGAGAAGTTCCTTTATTTACAAATTCAAAAGAATAAACTTGTTTCCCTGTTTCTTCTTTAATTGCTCCAAAATCGTGAACTTTTAAGCCAAACTCCATCACTGGCTTGGCATTTTGAGCACTAAGCCCAAAGTTTGATAATACTAATCCAATCAGTAGGAAATAAAAAAATCTCATAATTATTGTATTAAAACATTTCAACTGCCCAATAGTTACAGTCGAAACTAAAGTTGTAAAAAAGAATTAGTTCAGATTTCAAAAGTAGAAATCATTCTCACAAAAATAATTAAAATCAGATAAAAACACTATATTATATCGTTAAATACTTGTTAATGGTTATTAAAAGCAAAATAGATGTCTCAATAGGTATAGGAGATCTACTACATTTAGATTATCATATTCTTCCTTAAAGAAATCTATTCGTTCACAAATTATTAAAATATTGGTTCTTAAATTGAAATTCCTAATTTTACTTTGCATGCAAAAAAAACGAAACACCTCCCTTTTTCATGCTATTCGTAGCTTTTTAAAATATTACTGGCAAGTAATTGATAACTAAAAAAATTGATTAGAACATATATTCATGGATCATATCATCAATAAAATAAAAAAACTAAGCCATAATTACCTTGAAGGAATTAAGGCAATTAGAACGCATCTGCATCAATACCCTGAACTCTCATTTGAAGAATTTGAAACGTCAAAATTCATACAGAAGCAGCTCGAATCTTATGGGATATCTTACAAAAGTGGTTTTGTTAAAACAGGTATTGTTGGAAAAATTGAAGGTAAGAATCCTAATAAAAAGGTACTTGCTCTTCGTGCCGATATGGATGCCTTACCTGTTCATGAAAATGAGGACCATACTATTTGTTCGAAAAACGATGGCATAATGCATGCCTGTGGTCACGATATGCACATGGCAAGCTTACTTGGAACTGCAAAAATTCTAAATCAACTAAAGAATGAGTGGGAAGGTACTGTTTTACTTATTTTTCAGCCTGGTGAGGAATTACTTCCTGGTGGTGCTAGAATGATGATGGCAGAAGGTGCTCTAACAACTGAACCAGATTTGATTATGGCACAACATGTTTTGCCAGATATGGAATCGGGCCATGTAGGGTTTCGTGAGGGTATGTATATGGCCTCAGGTGATGAGATCTATCTGAACGTAAAAGGTAAGGGTGGACATGGAGCAATGCCTCACAAATGCGACGACACGGTTTTAATAGCTTCTCATATCGTAGTGGCTTTGCAACAGATTGTCAGTAGACATGCGGATATTCGAATCCCTACAGTTCTCACCTTTGGAAAAATGATTGCTGAAGGTGCAACCAATATCATTCCTTCTGAAGTTAAGCTTGAGGGCACTTTTAGAACCATGAATGAAGAGTGGCGTACAAAAGCAAAACAACTCATAACTGATATTGCACAAAATACTGCAAAAGGAATGGGAGCCAAATGTGAAGTAGACATCAAACATGGGTATCCATTCTTGGTCAATGATATCAACTATACCCGTTCATCAAAAAGTGCGGCGATTGCATATTTAGATCATGATAAAGTAGAAGATATGGATATTAGAATGACTACTGAGGACTTTGGTTTTTATTCGCAGAAATACCCATCTTGCTTTTATCGTTTTGGCGTAAAAAAAGACAAATCAGATGGTTTACATACATCTAGTTTTGAGGCTGATGATATGAGTTTAGAAACATCGATGGGGACAATGGCCTATTTAGCGATAGATTTCTTAAACAAATAAGATTTTTATTATAGTAAAAGACCATTTTTTATAAGACTCAAGAGTCTTTATTTGCTGACTATTAAGGCAATACCGACAAAGACAAGTCTTTAGTCACTATTTAATTTCTTTTAAAATAGAAGAATTCTATTCGATTTTCTTTTTGTGTTTAAAATATGATACTACATTTGCAATTAATATTAACACTAAAAAATAAAACACAATGGCTTACGTAATAAACGACGATTGTATTTCTTGCGGTTCATGCGAAGGGGAATGTCCAGTTGAAGCGATCTCTATGGGAGATGAGCGTTATGTTATCGATGCAGATCTATGTACTGACTGTGGTACTTGCGTTGATGCTTGTCCTGTAGAAGCTATTCATCCTGAATAACCGTATCTCTACAGATATCATAAAAAAACCGATGATCAGATCATCGGTTTTTTTTTTGCTTCTATTTTTAGCCTGTTTTAGATAAATATTTTATTCTTGAAAATAAATACGTTTTACCCGACGCGATACAGTTGTTAGTATTTCATATGGAATAGTGTCAAGCTTTTCAGCTATTCTGATTAAAGAGTAATCATCTCCAAAAATGATAACAGAATCCCCCTCCTTAGCTTCAACATCTGTTAAATCAATCATGCACATATCCATACAAACATTCCCAACCACGGATACTAATTTTCCATTAACCAATACTTGACCGACCCCGTTGCTTAACTTCCTATTGAAACCATCTGCATAACCAATTGGGATAATACCTATGCGACTTTTCTTATCGAGTTTACCCTTGCGACTATAACCAACTGTTTGATCTTTCTCAACCCATTTTATTTGAGATATAGTCGTTTTCAGACTACTCACATTCATCAACATATTCTGCTTTGTAGCGCTTACGCCATAAAGTCCTATACCCAAACGAACCATCTCGAACTGAGCATTAGGAAATCGCTCTATACCTGATGTATTAAGAATATGTCTATCAATTTTATATGAAAAAGCTGTACAAATTTTCCTGCTCCATTCTTCAAATTTGTCAATTTGAGATTCTGTATAATCATCATGAATTTCTTCATCAGAACCAGCTAAATGTGAAAAAACCGATCGAATATGGAAATAAGAATTATCTTTAAGGTAGCTGATTAATTCATCTAATTCATGAATAACGAACCCCATACGGTACATACCTGTATCCAATTTTAAATGGATAGGATAATTCTTCAGACCTGATTTTTTGAGAATAGATTCAAAACTCTTCAATACACTTAAACTATAGATCTCGGGTTCCAGGTTGTAATCAATCATAGTTTCAAAACTATGCAACTCTGGATTCATGACCACTATGGGTGTACTTATACCATTGGTACGTAAGTCAACACCTTCGTCGGCAATAGCAACAGCTAGATAATCTACGTGGTGATATTGAAGAAGATTGGCTATCTCAGTAGAACCACTTCCATATGAGAAAGCTTTTACCATGACCATCAATTTGGTATTAGGCTGCAGAAGTGATCTAAAATAGTTCAAATTATGCACCATAGCTGTCAAATTGACCTCTAGTATAGTTCGGTGGGCTTTATATTGAAGGGCACTGGAAATTCGTTCAAATCGAAAATCGCGAGCACCTCGAATCAATATGATTTCGTTTTTAAATAGATTTGTATCTATCAATTTTAAAAAGGTTTCTGTTGTTGGATAAAAAATCGACTCACACTGAAATCTTTTTGCCTGAGAAGCAATATCAACTCCAATACCTACAATTTTATCAATCTCATTTAAAATGAGTAATTCAGATACCTGAGCATATAAATCTTCTGGTTGCAAACCTGACTGAAAAATATCAGATAGTATAACCGTTTTTTTTCTCTCTTTCCCATGCTGATTCATCAAATCGAGAGCGATTGCTAAAGATCCAAGATCGGAATTATAAAAATCATTAATCAGTAGGCAGTTATTTTGTCCCTCTTTAATTTCCATGCGCATGGCTACCGCCTGCAAGTCACAAAATCCCTTATAAATGTGCTCATCAGACAATCCTAAGTGAAGGCAAGTCAACCAACAGCTAATTGCATTTTCAATTGAAGCTTTATCTATAAATGGGAGTAGAATCATTTTCTCTTCACCATTATAAATAGCTTTCAATTCTATCTTACCATTATCAACCTTTTCTGAAAGAATCCGCAAACTAGCATCTGACTTCCGAGACCAATTCAGCAATTCTTTCGACTTTGCATATCGTTCTTTTATCGCATCACTTACGCTAGTATCGTCATCACAATAGACGATCCACTCACAGGAAGCAAATAGCTTCAGTTTTTCATCAAGTAAAGCTTTTGTATCTTCGAAATTCTCACGATGAGCAGCCCCTAAATGAGTAAAAACACCTCCAGTAGCCTGAATGATTTTTTCTAGCTTATCCATCTCACAAGGCTTAGAAATGCCTGCTTCAAAAATAGCTAATTCATCCTCACTATTCATTTGCCATACCGAAATAGGGACACCTACTTGAGAATTGTATGACTTGGGACTTCTAACAATTCGATAATGTGGACTTAAAACTTGGTATAACCACTCTTTTACTATCGTTTTTCCATTACTACCTGTTATGGCAATTACCGGATAAGTAAAGTTTTTACGATGATGTGCACTGAGCCTCTGTAAAGCATTAAGGGTATCTGCTACTACAATAAAATTACAATCTTCAAAATTACTGTAGTCAACACTTTCACTTACCACAAAAGCACGAATTCCTTTATCATATAGGTCGTGGATGTAGTCATGACCATTATGTCTTTCCCCAACTAAAGCAAAAAACAAAGTTTTAGATGCCAAAACCAAAGTCCGACTATCAATAGATAACCTGTCAATCTGGAAATCATCATCACCAACTAAGGTCCCGCCAACAATCTGAGCAATATGATATAATTGATATGTTTTAGATGAATTCAAAATCAGCTCTTAGGTAAAAGATTAATTGTATTGTAAGATAGGTAATTAGTTGCTTTTAACCTTGCGATAACAAACTCGACATAGAGGTTCGTAAGCATCTTTTTCTCCTAAAAGAACCAATTTATCCGTATCGGAAAGACGATGTGAATATTGAGCCAAATTGCCGCATTGCATACAAACAGCATGCACTTTAGTTACATATTCAGCTGTAGCCATCAACCCGGGAATTGGACCAAAAGGTTTTCCCTGAAAGTCCATATCCAAACCAGCTACAATTACGCGTATACCTTGGTTAGCAAGTATATTACAAACTTCAGCCAGACCATCGTCAAAAAACTGAGCCTCGTCAATACCAACAACCTCAACATCACTTGACAATAGTAAAATATTCGCAGCAGTTTCAACTGGTGTTGAGCGAATAGCATTAGCGTTGTGCGACACCACTTCATCATCAGAATATCGTGTATCAACTTTCGGCTTAAAGATTTCGACTTTCTGCTTGGCAATTTTTGCTCGGTTCAAACGTCGGATTAACTCTTCCGTTTTTCCAGAAAACATTGAACCTGCCACAACCTCAATCCACCCTTTACTTCCTGCACTATTAATATCGTTTTCAAGAAACATATTTATTTTCTTTAGTCATTTTACTTCGTCACACAAAAATAAGAAAAGCTCTAAATTTATTTAGTAATTTGCGGGATATTATCATCAAGTTGTACTGGGCTGTAAATCAAGTGAATTTATAAAACTCAATATTTAGAACAACTCATGATTATATGAATAAGATTCACCTACTTACAAGCTTTCACAGATGTATTTTCACTAAACATCCCATGGTGGATATCTTATTTTGAAAGAATCCGTATTAATCAGATAAATCAAACAATGGGTTAATTTTCATTTCTAATCTTTCAAGATGAGCGCCTTTATTAGGCTAAAATTTCATCTTGAAATAATTATAAGAACAATGAACAATAAAATAATCATTCAACTCATAAACAATAATCTTGAGGAAATTAAAAACCTGATCAATCATTTTCAGAATGAACAGGATGACTTAAAAAGCGGCTTTCCCTTGTTAGAATCTCGATTAGCTAGTTTGAATAAAGATGTTGAAATTCTCAAGTTAAATCTAGACAATCAAGAAATCGATTTTACCTCTACTCCCCTTGACTCGGAAAATAATTCTGACAAACAATCGAAATCCGTTATAGAAGAATATGAAATTCAGTCTACGCCCATAAAAGCAGCAGCAATAGAAGAAGTTAAAGCCATAAGTGAATCGCATTATATTGAAGAGGGTATACAACTCATTGAACCCATTAAAAATAATGTTGAAAAAACTGCTTCAACCCTTAATGATAAGCTTCAAGCTACTGTAGGCAAAAATTTACAGGAGCAAATTCAAAAATCTAAGCTAGTCGATATTCAATCCGCCATTGGAATAAATGACCAGTTCTTATTTATTCGTGAGCTTTTTGACAACAATTCTGAAGACTATAAGTCAGCAATAAATTATATCAATAAGCAAATCGATTGCAACAAAATCATTTCACATTTCAATAAAACGAAGCAGTGGGATAATGAGAAAGATGCCGTTATTCAATTCTTCAATCTTATCAAAAGAAAGTTCGAATAGGCTAATTCGTAAATTTGAACTGGAAAATTTAATTTTTCACAAGTAATGATCACAATCTCCTTATCTTTGAGCACTAATTAGTAATTGCAATACATTTTTCATGTCGAAACTTTATATAGTCCCAACTCCAATTGGAAACCTCGAAGACATCACCATTCGAGCCATTAATGTTTTAAAGTCAGTTGATGTTATTCTTGCTGAAGACACGCGTACTTCTGGTTTTTTACTGAAGCGATATGAAATAAGTAAGCCTTTAATTTCACATCATAAGTTTAACGAGCATAGAGCTTCTCAACAAATTGTTGATCGAATAAAAGCAGGCCAAACCATTGCTTTAATTTCCGATGCAGGAACACCGGCAATTTCAGATCCTGGTTTCTTTCTGGTAAAACATTGCTTAGATAATGATATTGAAGTAGAATGTCTTCCCGGTGCTACGGCCTTTGTTCCAGCACTTGTTAATTCTGGACTTCCTAACGAGCGTTTCTGTTTCGAGGGTTTTATACCTCAAAAGAAAGGTCGTCAGAGCAAACTAAACGAATTAGCTGAAGAACAAAGAACCATGATATTTTACGAATCGCCTCACCGCTTGGTGAAAACCTTAACACAATTTGCTGAAATTATGGGAGAAGATCGTAAAGCTTCTGTTTCTCGTGAAATCACAAAACTGTATGAAGAAAATGTACGAGGTACACTAACGGAACTTATTGCACACTTTTCTGCAAAAACAGTGAAGGGTGAAATCGTAATTGTGGTTGGTGGTAAAGAAATCGAAAAAAAGAAGAAAAAAGAATATATTAAGAAGGACCGAATTTAAGGTCTTATACAATTCCCCTTTTCCCTACGGATAAGGGGATTTTTTTTTGAATAGAAATTAGAAGTTGTGAAAATTTTTATCCAAGAAAAAAAACTTGTAACAAGGTAGATTTTAATACATATAGTAATTCTACTTAAAGATAAATCAACTTAGTTATGAGACTTTTAGCTTATAAAAAAGTTAAAGGATAAATTTTGAATCAGTTTCTTAGTCTTCATTCGTAAACTTAGGGCAAGAAATAGCTTTATCGCCTATCTTTTTAGCCTTTCTTCTACGTTCTAGTCTCTTCACATTTCTTGGACTAGAATAATTATAGTTGTATGTTAAAGATATCTCCAGACCTCCTTTGCTGGCAGATGTCAATTGCAACGCGGATACATCTATATCGTAGGATAGAAGAAATTTAAACCTATTCTTTTGAAAACCTATTGTAGGAATAATATCTTCCTTATTACGATACCATACACCATAGTGCAAAACAATTTTTTTATCACTCGTAGCCATTGCAAAGTTAGCACCTAATACTAATTCAGTACTTAAATACTCACTTTTATACATAAACTCTGGCTTGATATATAATCTCGAGCTTAACTTTGTTTCAACACCTCCATGAAAATTATAACTCCTTTTCAAGTTATTTGTAATTTCATAGAAAGACTCATTGGGCTGGTTTAGATGAGAAACAGCCATTCCAAAGAAATATTTTGTTTTCCCTCTAAAATAAGTAAAAGATCCCCCTAATGAGAAATCTATATAAAATAGGGTTTGTCTTCCTAAAGGTTCTCCTTTTTTCCAATCCTTATTAAAAATTGTTCCATCCCATTGTTCATCGAAAACCAGCTTATTATAATCGACTGATTTATTAACCAATTCGATACCTAAACCACCATGAAAGAACAGTGTATTGCCCCTATTCAAACTTTTATTTAACGATGTTGTCAACATCAATTGGTTAGTCTTCAAACCACCTTCACCAGCTTTATCATTAAAGATAACCCCTCCAACACCTAACCAAGAAGCGCCTAAGTATGGGAACGACAATTTTCCATCGATATATGCAGCTTGAGAAACAAAGGGGGTTGTGACAGAGTTCCATTGGTTCCTATAGTTCACGCCGGTTCTTACATTATAATCAGAGTTCCCTGTAAGTGCGGGATTTAGGAATACAGGCATCGAGTAGAATTGAGAAGAGTAGACCTGCTGCGCAGAAACATGCTTCAATCCTAAGAAGGCAATAAAGACAACAAATAGTATCTTATATTTATTCATACTCGAATAATCGAATTACTTGCAAATGTTTAATCCAGTTGAATATAACTCTGAAAACTGACTGCAACAAATTTATCAAAACAAATGGGTAATAAACTTTATTACCCATCAAAACATAGTGCGTTAAATTACGAATATTTTTTTACCGAAGCTTACTCTTTCTCTAACTATTCATTACACAAAATTTATGTTCCATCAAAAACAGATTTCAATCAACAATAAAATTGAACCGTTCGTCATAGTTTAGTTAACTAAAGTCACTTCGCCTCGTTTTTGCACAGAGGTTCCATTATCGAAACTAACATTCAGATAATAAATATAAGCATCCATTCGTTGCAACTGTCCTTTGTGTGTACCGTCCCAACCTACTTCAAGTCGATTCGATTGGAAAATTTGCTGTCCACCTCTATTATAAATAATAAAGGTTACTTTTTTAATATTATTACCACGTACAAAAAGCACATCATTATTTCCATCACCATTAGGCGTAAAACCAGATGGGAATCCAACAAAATTTTCACCCTGTGGGAAGGAGACATTAACTTCATCACGACCTATACAATTTTTAGGACTCGTTACAGCAACCGAATAATCACCTGCAGTACCAACCTCTATGATTTGTGATATAGCACCTGTAGACCATTGAAAGAAACTGTCGTCATTACCTGCATCCAATATAGCTGTTTCACCAGCATCAAGGCTAATATCATCTCCTAAATCAACTATTGGTGACGCATTAATAAACACATCAACACAAGCTGTTTCTTTATTACCAAAGGCATCTGAAACTTCAACACAATATTTACCTTTCTTATCAACATAAATACCTTTAGCTGTTGATTCGCCTGGAATCCACTTATAAGTCGCATCAATTTCTCTATCAATAATCGGTTCAAGGTAAGCTCTATCACCTTCACAAATTTCAATATCATCACCCAAGTCAACGGTGAATTTCTTTCCACCATTACTCGTTAATGTCAGTTCATCAGTATTAGAACAGCCATTTGCATTGGTTATGCTTACGCTATAAACGCCTTCTACTGTAACATCGATCGTTTGAGTTATTTCACCCGTACTCCACAAGTAAGTAGTACCAGCTCCAGTATTGCCTGCATCAAGAGTTATCGTTTCATCTTCATAGATATAACGATCAGTTCCTAAATCAACAATTGGTAAAGCATTAAATAAAACAACGATCTCATCTCGTTTCACATTACCATTATCATCAGTTACAACAACTGAATAGGTATCCGATTCAGTTACACTGATGGTTTGTGTTTCGTCTCCAGTACTCCATTTGTATTTATAATTCTGAGAGATACTTGGATTTGGATTAAGAGTTATTTCATCATTTACACAAGCTTGAATGTCACCGCCCAATTCGATGGCAAAAACATCATTCACACTTGTGATGTTAATTTCATCGCTTGCCTGACAGCCATTAGCGCTAGTTACAGTAACGAAATATAAACCACTCCTATCAACATCAATTGTTCTTGTGGTTTCACCATTAGACCACAAGTAAGTATCATTTAATCCTGCATCAAGCGTTTTAATTTCACCATCAGCAAGTTCATAATCTTCACCTAAATCAACAACTGGTAAATCAAGTAAATTAACTTGTACACTAGCCACTGAGGTTTTATTCAGATTGGTTTCTGCTACCGTTAATGTATATGTTCCTGATGTATTTACACGAATCGTTTCGCTAGTTTCACCCGTAGACCAGGTATAAGTGAAAGTTCCATCCATATTAATACTTGGAGACAATTCTATATCGCTTCCTTTACAAATATCTTTATCATCTCCTAGGTCAACCAGGAAGGTTTCAATCACATTGATATCTGCAGAAATGGTATCTCCATAACAATTGAATCCATTCTTCTCAATCAACTTAACTTCCTTAGCACCCAATTCATCACCCCACTGAATGTCAAAAGTCAACTCAGAATGAAGTTCATCGGCCAATAGGATGGTGTTTTCATTCAATACCGTCGCTCCATCTGGAACAAAGATTTCATATCTCTTACTATTAGCAGGAGATGTTGGTGTGATATTTGGATCATGTCTTAGAATATTTACCTTATACGATTGTAAAGTTCCAGCCATAACAACTGGTTCAAAATCTAAGAATTTTGTATCTGGTAAACCAAGTACATCAATCTCAACTCTATGATCATCGATATTCTCAACAATTTCAAGACCTGAAAGACTCTTGCCCTCAACAATCATGATTTCTGAACGCGATTTTCTTCCGGATGTGTTTCGAATGGTCACAACGAAATCAAAAGTAGACGTCCAAATTTCATCAGCGCCTTGAGGCAATACAGCAGGTTCTCTATCTACAGAATACTTAAATGTCCATGGAATAGGACCAGTGTAATTCACGGTACAAGCTATCTCCGCTCTCGGATTAACCCCATTATTTGCAGAACAAACATAAGGTGTAGATAAATCATCGAAAATAATAGTTGGTGCATCACCTGAAACGGTAACCGCTAGAACCAAAGGTTCACCCAAACAACGACTCAGCTTATCAACAGGGTAAACCTTTATCTGATAATTACCAGAAACATTAAAGGTATACTCTTCAGAGATATGTGTATTAGACGCTAAATTAACTGTTGTCCCAGCATCTACGCTATAAATTTCCCAACGGTAATCAACAGCTGTATTCTCTTCGGCCTTAAAGCTCAAGGCAGTTCCCTTTACTACATTATGCTGCGCCACAACAGCTAATCCTCCTAGAAGGATCGCTATTGCAGTTAGCAGTGTTTTATGTAGTAAGGTTCTTAACATCTATTTCTTTTTATTTAAGTATAAATCTAATTTACCGTAATAGTTCCTGTAATAACAGGCTGCTTAAATATAGTTCTTGTATGTATATCTTGTCCAGCAACGATATTAAGATTTCCTCCATATTTATTAAAGGCACTAATTATCGTTATCTTATTAATTGTTTCATTGTTAATATCTTCAATTATTCCTTCAATCGGAAATAATTTGTCTGCAAAATCAACTGTTGCAGTTCTATCCTCTGCTTCTCCTGCAATTCGATAAGTTACAGTTAGAGGGTAATGGGTTTCCGATAAATCAGTATCGGTATCGAATTTAGCTACTAAAAGTGTAGCAAAACTATTATCATCATCAGAACAATCTTCCGATGCTAATTGATCAAAGGCTATTGTAGGTGTAGATCCCACCGTATATTTCCATGACTTTTTATTTGTACAACCGTTATTTCCAGTTGCATGCAAGGTAAGATAATACTCCCCATCTTGTAACCATTCCACCGAAATGGCATTGCTTTCACCAGATACGGGTGATAATAAACATTCCAAAGCAGTTGCTTCAGCCGTTAATAAATTATTAGTATAAACTTTCCAATCGTAAGTTTGAACATCGGCATTGGCCGCTACTTTATATTTTATTTTAGAATTAAGCACAACAGTATATGCACCCTGCCCACTTGCCGAAGCAAGTGAGAGGATGATAATGACAAGTGTCATTAATGTTTTATATACTGAGCTTATTTTCATTTATATTAGTTTCCTCCTGCAATATTACCAATAGCAGGTAAGGCATTGAATGTATGTGTTACAGAATCTCCAGAACCTGTATCTTCAGCTAAAGTTACTAGGTCTTTTGTATTTGATTTATCAATTGCAAAAGTTACTAATGGTGTTGATTCCGCATTAGTCACAGATACATAAACCAAAACATAATCTTCATCACCAGCAACTGGATAGTTTCCTCCTACAGCAGTAATTGGATCTCCTGCTTCATCGTTAACAGATGTAATTGTAGCACCTGTCAAGTTTAGTCCAACTTGCCAAGCATTTACACTATTAGTAAATTCACGATTTACTCTGAATACTAAAGCTGATGTTCCCAGATCATAACCGTCATTCACAATCGGATTAAAGCCTGTTTGATCAGGACAGGTAGTCGTTTTAATACTAGGATCACCTGCAGCAACTGTTCCAGGAGTACCAGCTCCGGTAACATTAAGTGCAATCGCATTAAACGTACCTGCTGCTATTGTAACTTTATAACCTTTTAAATTCTCACAACCATTTCCTGCATCGGTCACCTTAAGATATAGATAATAGGTTCCTGAAGCTGTTCCATCCCAATTCACTCTTACAGTAGAGATACCTTTTCCTGAAAGAGTTCCATCTCCAGCTATTGCTGTACCAGTACCGTCAACTGCGGCAATAGTAAAATGATTACCTGCAGATCCAACAATAGGAGTTACACCAACACCAGCAGTTTGAGAGATATACCACTCAGTATCATTTGCTGCATTCATAGCACCAAAAGTATAAGTATGAGAAGAACCTTGCCATGGGTTATTATAAGTACTCTGTGCCTTAGAAAGTTCTGCTGAACCAACTAAAACAACAAGTGCTATTAATAATTTATATATGTTTTTCATCTTTTATTATTTAAACATTAATTAAATTCCTACGAAGCCACCAATTGAAGGCATCAAATTGATTACCTGACTATCAGAATCCAAACTCAAATCTGAAAGTGCTGTTGCGTCATCTGTAGCATTAGTCATCGTTAAGGTGAAAGTTGGATTACTTCCAGGAGTATTTGTCATCACAAGAGTTACAGTAACAGTATTATTAGTTTCTGCCGCGATAGTTCCTGATTTAGTTCCTGTTGCAGCTGGTGCTCCAGAAATTGTAAATGATACAGTTGCATCACTACATGTTACATCATATCCTCCACTCCACTTATTTGTCGCATTCTGACGAGTAATATCAAATGTCATAGTAGTTGTTCCTGCAACATAATCTGTATTAACATTTATATCTGCATCATTTACAACTGGCTGTAAAGCAACTAAACTAGCACAAGAAGGATTTGTTATAGTTGCAACGACATCAACATTAAAGTTATTCGATTTAGGCATAATATGCACAGCTTTATAGTTGCCTACACCACAAGTACTGCTCGCTGCAGTTACTTCAAGAAATAAATAAACTCCTGCTGCACCATATTTTGCAGCTGCATCTGTAGCCCAAGTAATTTCAACAGCAGCATCTCCATTTGTTCCTCCAATTAATCCGGTTCCTGTTCCTGTAAAAGCTCCAAAATCTGCAACTTCGCTACCTACACCATAGGCTGCAACAGAAGTACTCACATAAAATTTATAAGTAGCATTCGCCTCTACATCAGAAAATGTGTAGGTATGCTTAGCTCCATCATAAGGTTCTACAGCTGTACTTTGAGCAAATGTTTGACTGGCAAAAGATACTAAGCCCAAACAAACAACGAGTGATAATAATAACTTTTTCATATTATATGTTTTTTTAGATTTTACTAATTAAAAGAACCTATTACTGGCATTAACTTAATCGTATGAATTAAGTCTGCAGGTAGAGTACCTGGAGAAACACTTGTAACCGCATCAACAACAGAATTAGTTGATAATACAAATACTGGTGTTTGTCCTGGAACATTATTAACCGTAATCGTCAATGTTTGAGTATTTGATGTTAATCCATTTACAGCCACATTGGTTGTTCCATTATCAACAGCAATAGGTGTTGTAGATCCATTAAAAGTATAAGAATAATCACCCGTTCCAGTTTGAACAATATCAAAATCTAGATTCCAGTTATTAGTGTTACCTGATTTTGTAAATTCATAGGTTAAGGTTGTAGTTCCGGCATCATAAATATAGGCTGGATTTGAGGTTGGCGCAACAACAGCTTTCAAACCTGTTGTAGTTGGACAAGACTCTTCTGAAATTGTTCCTGGAGTATTATCAGCTATAGCAAGATTAAAGGCATTAGCAATAGGCGTAATTCCAACTGCATTGTAATTATCGCAAGTACCAGTTCCTGATATCTTAACGAAAAGATAAACTTCGACATCTGTTGCTGCAAGAGCTGGCCATGCAATTGTTGTTTCAGCTTTATTACTTGAAACCGTACCTGTAGTCGAGGTTATATAAGCAGTACGAGCAGCATCTACAGCACCTACTCCAACATTTGATGTACTAATATAAAACTCATAGTCTAAACCATCAGTAATTCCATTAAATGTGTAGGTATATGTATTACCTACAAAAGGCTTCAATTTTGCACCATCAGCATCAAGTTGAGCAAAAGTTTGAGTAGAAATCATTGTGATTCCCATACAAATTAAGAGAGAGAGTAAAAGCTTTTTCATAGCAGTTTAATTTAGATATTGTAAGTTAATTTTTATTTATTATTCAAAGCCACCAATGAGTGGGATTATTTTCAAGTTGTGTTGTATTGTAATTTCATCTTTTATTGCACTTTCTGTTCCACCATCTGAAATTTTAAAATCAATTGGTAATGCTGTGTTTATCTCATTATCCACGTCAATCGTGAAAAGCACATAATTTGTTTCAGCTGGTACGCTAATTACATTAGAAGCGTTTATTGGTGTTCCTGCATCTGTTGTCAGCACTAATTTGTCGACATCAGCTCCATTTATTAGATATGCAAAAGACCAAGCCCCTGTATCACATAAACGATTAACTCTAAACTGTACTTGTGATATCCCTGCTGAATAAGTATTCCCAGATGGAGTAATTACTGCTTGTAATCCATTTAAATCTGGACAGTGAGTTCCATTTATTATTCCAATATTGGTTTCAGGATCTGATGTTCCTGTTACGTCAACGACTTCAATATTGTTTTCTTTTGTTACCGTTACTGTTTGATCACAAGTCGCTGTGTTTCCTGATCCATCTTCTACAGTCCAGGTTACCGTTGTATTTCCAATTGGGAAGACTGCTGGTTCATCATTAGTTACACTTGCAATAGAACAATTATCGGCTGTTGTTGGTGTTCCTAATGCGACTGAACTTGCTGTACAGTTTCCTGCATCAGCATTAACACTTACATTTCCTGGACAATTGATTGTTGGCAATACTTTATCTTCTACGGTTACCGTTGAGGTACAAGTAGAAACCTGGGTATTATTATCCGTTACCGTTAAGGTTACCGTGTTAGCTCCAATATTTGAACAATCAAATGTTGTTTTGCTAGCTACCAAACTGGC
>NZ_JBFFKR010000034.1:0-23064 GCF_041555295.1 Ancylomarina sp.
AAAATCGTTTCGGTATATGATATAGATGCAAAAGCATATAAGGCTATTGCAGATGTGAAAATTTCTAATGAGGCTTATTTCACTCCTCAACCTACTGAGAAGTTGAATTGGAAGACTGTGATTCGTGAAAGAGAAAGAGAAGGTATTTTATCTCCATTCTTCAATGAGTTAAAAGTATTAGCTAGCCCTGCTTCTAAATTGGCTGTTGCTTACGGACAAAAGTCTAAAGCTATCGGACAATTATTAGTTGATGGTGGTGTAGCTGCTGACACAAAGGCCGTAAATAAAGTAATGGAGACAGGTTTCTACCATGCTTACGGACCAGTAAATAATTTCTTCGAATAAATTTTAATTTCCCTATATGGAAAAGCTCAACTTTGGTTGAGCTTTTTTTATGCACAAATGTCTGGTTTATGATTACTCTAGTAATTTGAGTTTTAGTTTTTCTATTTTGATTAATCTGATTTAGATCTAATTAGTAATTTATAAATATTTTGATAGTCTTTGGTTGTGTGTCGATTCTCTATTATAAGCGAAGTTCGTACTTGTATCTTAGAGTCATATTATATCTAATTAGATACAAAAATCGTTAACGAATTTAGGGGTTTTTATTTTTTTTTTGTTTATCAATTGGAACTCTTTATGCCGTATTTACTAGTCTAGTAGATCTATTTATGTTTATTTGTTTTAGATAAGCTTTGTCATGATTCTGATTTTAAGGGAATTATTGCTAAATTAAATCACTGAAACGATATCGTGCTTCACTTATTGAGCAATAAAGCCTACACTATAAGGACTTGATTTTACTTTCATATTAAGACCCAGTTAGGCTTTCATTTCGTTTGAAAAAAGATTTTTTTAACAAACGCCAACTCATATGAAATCTCCTCGTCGAAAAATTTACATGATTGCTGGTTACAACACCGTATCAATGGGAACAGGTCGTTCCGAATTCAATCCTAAAAAAGGTAGTCGTCCTCTGGAAAGTTATATCAAAGAAGCAGGGCAAGCAGTGTTAGAAAAAATTGGCGGTGCTGATAAAGTAGACGAAGGCGTTATTGGTAATTTTATGGCAGCCCGATTTAATAATCAGGCAAATTTACCTGCATTTTTTCCCTTAATTGATGAAGGTCTTAAATTTAAACCTGCTATAAGTGTTGAAGGCGCCTGTGCTTCGGGAGGTTTGGCATTAATATCTGCCATAAAATCGGTATTAGCTGAAACAGCTGATGTGGTTTTGGCTTTAGGTGTTGAAGTTCAAAATACAAAGAAGGCTGTTTATGGTGCTGATATACTAGCTGCAGCAGGTTGGAATCAATCTCGAAAAAATGGGCATGCCTATTTTTTTCCTGGTGTGTTTAGTAATAGAGCAGGAGCATACTATGAGAAATACGGAAAAGATCGAACTCGATTGGCTATGAGCCAATGGTATGTCAATGCTATAGAGAATGCCAGACTCTGTCATACTGCTCAAGAAGCAGAGAATAAAAAATCTAATTTACTTGATACGGCACTTAAGATGCCATTAAACCCTAAGAAATTTGTTGATCATTTAACGGTACTCGATTGTTCTAAGGTCTCAGATGGTGCTTCAGCTATTGCTGTTGTTTCAGAGGAGGGTTTAAAACGATTAGGTTTCAAACCAGAAGAAGCTATTGAGGTACTTGGCTTTGCTCAAATGACATCGGATATTACTCAAGACCCAACAGATCCTACTGCGTTGGAAACAACTCGAAATGCTGTTAAGAAGGCCCTTGATATGGCAGGTGTTACTATTAGTCAGTTAGGAACTATTGAATTACATGATTGTTTTTCGATTGCAGGTATTATGGCCGTTGAAGCCATTGGATTAGCAGAAACTGGTAAGGGTATTGATTACGTTATTGATGGGAAAACTAAACGTGATGGAGAGATGCCAATAAATACCACTGGAGGTCTAATTGGTTGGGGACATCCAACAGGAGCAACAGGAGTTCATCAGGCAGTTACCCTATGGGAACAATTGACAGGTAAAGCAGGTGATGCCCAAATCAAAATTAGTAAGGATAGACCTTATGCTCTTAGTATTAATATGGGAGGTGATGATAAAACATTGGTCTCTATTGTTTATAAAAAGGGCTAGAATCTGGATGAAAAATAACCACACACACTAACTATTAACCCTTAAACAAACCACACTATGAATTTTGAATTCACCGAAGAACAAGAGATGATTCGAGATGCTGCCCGTGATTTTGCTCAGCGAGAATTATTACCAGGAGTGATTGAGCGTGATGAAAATGCAACATACCCTAAAGAACAAGTTAAACGATTAGGCGAACTGGGATTTCTAGGAATGCTAGTTAGTCCTGAATATGATGGAGGAGGAATGGATACTGTTTCCTATGTTTTAGCAATGGAAGAAATATCCAAAGTAGATGCATCTGTCTCAGTTATCATGTCTGTGAATAATTCTCTAGTTTGCTGGGGAGTTCAGAAATATGGAAGTGAAGCCCAAAAAGAGGAATTCTTGAAACCAATGGCAAGAGGTGATAAAATCGGAGCATTCTTACTTTCAGAGCCTGAGGCAGGATCAGATGCTACCTCGCAAAGAACGACTGCTGTTGATATGGGTGATCATTATTTGGTTAATGGTATTAAAAATTGGATTACTTCTGGAGGAACGGCATCAACCTATTTGCTAATTGCACACACCCATCCAGAAAAAAAACATCATGGTATAAATGCTTTTCTGATTGATTCAAAATTAGATGGGATTAGTGTGGGACCACATGAGAATAAAATGGGTATGCGAGCTTCGGATACCCACTCAGTCATGTTTAATAATGTGAAGATTCCTAAGGAAAATCGTTTAGGAGAAGATGGGCAGGGTTTTACAATTGCAATGAAATCACTTGAGGGTGGACGAATTGGAATTGCATCACAAGCTTTAGGTCTTGCTTCAGGTGCCTACGAATTGGCCTTGCATTATGCTCAGGAGAGAAAAACCTTTGGAAAAGAAATTTTTAAGCATCAAGCCATTGCTTTTAAATTGGCAGATATGGCTGTTGAAATAGAAGCTGCTCGCTACTTTTGCTTGAAAGCCGCCTGGCTTAAAGACCAAGGAAAACCTTACGGACAAGCAAGTGCCATGGCGAAATTATATGCTGCAGAAACAGCTATGAAAGTGACCACTGAAGCCGTTCAAATTCATGGTGGTAATGGCTATGTCAAAGAGTATCATGTTGAACGTTTGATGCGAGAAGCAAAGCTAACCCAGATCTATGAAGGCACCTCAGAGATACAAAAAATTGTGATTTCAAGGGGATTATTAGCATAGATTGATTATCTTAATTAAGGATTTATGAATATTAGAACACTGTCCCTAGTATTAATCTATAAATCAACACTAACCACAAAAATATAAACCATATGAAAATATTAGTTTGTATCAGTAATGTTCCCGATACCACTACTAAAGTGAAATTCACCGATAATAACAAGCAAGTTGATGATGCAGGTATTCAGTGGATTATCAACCCATGGGATGAACTAGCATTAACCAGAGCTATAGAACTGAAGGAAGATGCTAACAATTCAATTGACGAAGTTTGTGTTATAAATGTAGGCTTATCTAAATGTGATGCGACTTTAAGAAAAGCACTAGCCATTGGAGCAGATAAAGCAATAAGAGTGGATGCAGATCCTCTTGATGCTTATTATGTCGCAGGTCAAATTGCCCACTATCTTAAAAATAACCCTTTTGATATTGTACTAAGTGGTATTGAGTCGAGCGATTATAATGGCTCTTCAGTAGGAGGTATGCTCAGTGAGTTTATGGATTGTCCTGCGATTTCATCGATGACTAAACTGGAAGTTGAGAATGGGAATGTAATTATTCATAGAGCTATTCCAGGTGGAAAACAAATACTCGAATTGACACCTCCTTTTGTTGGTATCGTTCAAAAAGGAATCACGAATGAACCAAGAATTCCAGCTATGCGTGGTATTATGATGGCAAGAAAAAAGCCTTTAGAAGTCTTACCAGCAGTAGATGTGGAATCTCTAAGTCATATTGTTGAGTTTGAATTACCACCAGCCAAAGCATCGTGTAAAATGATAGATGCTGAACACTTGGAGGAATTGGTAGATCTACTTAAGTCTGAAGCCAAAGTTTTATAGGCTATTACAATTGACTTTATTATTAGAGATTAGATAAATTAGAGAAGATAAATTCTAAAATATTATATGCTATGTCAGTAATCGCATTTGCAAAAAATTGGGAGGGTAAATTTAAAAAATCAACTTATGAGTTGGTTTCCTATGCTAAGGACCTGGCCTCTCGTCTTAATACACAAACTCTCGTTCTTTCAATTGGAGAGGTTGACGAATCAGAATTGGAAAAACTGGCTCTATATGGAGCTGATAAAATTATTTCTGTTGATGATTCCCGTTTAAATATTCTTAGTAGCCGTATTTATGCTGAAGTTATTAGCCAAGTCGTAAACAAAGAGAATGCTTCCTGTGTGATCTTGAGTGATAATAATTCGGGAAAGGCGATCTCACCACGTTTATCGGTTAAACTGAAAGCAGGATTAGCAGCGGGTGTTTTAGATGTGGCGAAATCTTTAGATCCTTTTGTAATAAAGAAGCAAGTCTTCACTGGGAAGGCTTATGCTTATGTTCAAGTTGATTCTGAAAAGAAGATATTGACATTGTCAAAGAATTCCTTTGGTATACTCGAAAACCCAACGAGTTTAAATCTTGAGAAGTTTACACCTGATCTAAGAGATGATCTTTTTAAGATAAAAGTAAAATCGGTAGAAAGTGCTGATAATAAAATTATTTTGGCTGATGCTGATATTGTGGTTTCTGCTGGTAGGGGAATGAAAGCTGCTGATAATTGGCAGCCCGTTGAAGATTTAGCTTCTCTATTGGGTGCAGCGACAGCATGTTCACGTCCTGTATCTGATGATGGTTGGAGAGGGCACGAAGAGCACGTCGGACAAACAGGTAAGGTAATTGCTCCGAATTTGTATTTCGCAATTGGGATTTCAGGAGCTATTCAGCATGTGGCTGGGGTCAGTCGCTCCAAGTGTATAGTTGCTATAAATACCGATCCTGAAGCACCGATTTTTTCTGTAGCTGATTATGGTGTTATTGGTGATGCTATGACAGTGCTTCCAAAATTAACTGAGATTATTCGTAATGGAGAGTAATACAAATTGAGTCAGCTCTTGTAGCTGACTCATTATTTTCAAATCTATAAGCAAACCCTATACATCATGATAAAGCAAACCCTATTTACTGTTGTTCTTCTTATTACCCTAGGTGTTTTTGTTTGGTCGGTATTTCGTTTAAGAGCTTTCTTTAAATTGACTAAGCCTGCATACCCCATAAAGAATATATCAGCACGAATAACACGAACATTGAACGTCGCGTTTGGGCAAAGTAAGATTTTCAGAAAACCCATTATTGGTTTCATGCATGCGCTGGTTTTTTGGGGATTTTTAGTGATTACTTTGGGAAGTATCGAGATGGTTTTTGATGGGCTTTTAGGCTCTGATCGATCCTTCGCATTTATGGGTGCTTTTTACGATGTGATTATGGCATCAGGCGATGTGTTTGCTTTTATTATTCTGGTTTTCATTATTTTCTTCATCATCAGAAGAAATTTCATGAATATATCTCGCTTTAAAGGCGTTGAAATTACGCCTAAAACGAATTTAGATGCTCAATTATCGCTTTATTTTATTGGTTTCCTAATGTTATCCCTTTTATTGTTTAATTTGGGTTATATCAGTAACCATTCCAATGAGGTGTTGGGTGTTTATCCTGTTTCTTCCAAAATTATCCAATGGACTTCTATGGATTTTGGAGCATTGCAAGAATCTGGTTGGTGGGTTCACATCCTATTGATATTTATTTTTGCGAACTACCTCCCTTACTCTAAGCATTTTCATGTGTTTTTATCTATACCTAATGTTTTTCTATCTAATCTTGAGCCATTAACAAAATATCCAAATCTTGAGTCGATAACGAAAGAGGTGAAATTGATGTTAGACCCTGATGCTGCTTACGATGAAAGTGAAGAGGTAACCCGCTTTGGCGTCAAGGATATTGAGGATGTAACTTGGCGTAATTATATGGACTCATTAGCTTGTACACAGTGTGGACGTTGTACTGATGTTTGTCCGGCAAACATCACTGGTAAACGTTTATCGCCACGTAAAATATTTGTTGATCTTCGTCATCGAATGAATGAAAAGGGTGCTCTTTTGATACAAGGGAAAGAAGATGCGAAGAGTTTAATCAGAGATTATATTAGCGAAGAAGAAATTTGGGCTTGTACATCCTGTAATGCATGTGCACAAGAGTGTCCGATAGAAATAAGTCATCCGAATTTGATTATGGATATGCGACGGTATTTGGTGATGGAAGAAGCTTCAGCTCCTGCCGGATTGAATGCCATGTTTGCAAATATTGAAAATAATGGAGCCCCTTGGCAATATTCTCCTGAGGATAGAATGAAGTGGGCAGAATAATTGATCTTAAAAATTGAAAAATCATATCCAAATTATATGAATAAAAACACAAAAATAGATATTCCAATAATGGCTGATGTCGCTTCTAAAGGCGAACAAATTGAGTATTTATACTGGGTAGGATGTGCAGGAGCTTTTGATCTTCGTTATCAGAAAGTTGCTCGTTCATTTGCAAAAATACTGAATCACCTTGAGCTGAGTTATGCTGTTTTAGGCACCGAAGAGAGTTGTACTGGTGATGCAGCAAAGCGTGCCGGTAATGAGATGTTATTCCAGATGCAAGCCATGCAGAATATTGAAATTTTGAATGGCTACAACATTAAAAAAATAATTTGTACTTGCCCACATTGTTACAATACCCTTAAGAATGAATATCCGGATTTAGGAGGTCATTACGAGGTGATAAATTATACTGTGTTTATAGATGATCAAATTAAAATGGGAAACTTAGATTTGGACAAGAATCCATTTTTGAATCAATCCATCACTTATCATGATCCTTGCTACTTAGGTAGAGGAAATAAGATCTATGATGCACCTCGAAATATTGTAAAGGCTGTTTATGGTGAAGTAAAAGAGATGAAACGATGCAAAAGTTCAGCTCTTTGTTGTGGCGCAGGAGGTGCCCAAATGTTTAAGGATGCTGAAAAGGGGGATAAAGAGGTCTTTATTGAACGCACCGAAGATGTTCTTGAACAAAAGGTTGATAAATTGGCAACAGCTTGCCCTTTTTGTATGACCATGCTGACTGATGGTATCAAATTTAAGAATAAAGAGGAAGAAGTTGAGAACCTGGATATAGCAGAAATTGTTGCACAGGCTCTAGATCTATAACATATACTACGGTTTCGCTATTTATAGTGACGCAATGAATTTTTTAAAACGAATAAATTAATGGGAATAAGTGAATTTTTAAATTACAGTTTGATTACGTCTAAGAACTTTAGTCTGACTGTTTATGGTGTTCTAATGGTTATTGGTGTCGTTATTGTAACCATTATTATCTTAAGAATACTGAAGCGTATTTTTAAACGTTTTATTGCCAAACGAGAGAGAGATCAAGGTGTTTATTGGTCTGTATTTTTATTTGTTAAATATCTAACCTGGGTAATTGTTGTTATTGCTCTACTTGATACGGTAGGCGTACAGATTTCTGTTCTACTTGCCAGTATTGCTGCTCTTTTGGTTGGAGTTGGTTTGGGTATTCAGCAACTCTTCAATGATATTGCCTCAGGTTTGGTTTTAATCGTAGAAAGAAACCTTCAGATTAATGATGTCATTCAATTGGATGATGACACGGTTGGTAAGGTAATTGAAATTGGCTTGAGAACTTCTAAAATTAAAACAAGGGATGATATTGTGATGATTGTTCCAAATTCGAAGTTTGTTAATGACAGAATTATTAATTGGAGCCATATCGATTTTAAAACGCGTTTTTTTGTTGAAGTTGGTGTGGCTTATGGTTCCGATGTGAAGTTGGTAAGTGACTTATTAAAAGCTTGTGCCATGGCTCATAATAAGATTGCTAATAAACCAGTAGCTTTTGTACGTTTTAACAATTTTGGAGAGTCTTCACTCGATTTTCAATTATACTTTTGGGTGCAAGAGACATTCTTAGTAGAAAATATTAAAAGTGATTTAAGATTCGCAATTGATGAGGCTTTCAGAAAGAATGGAGTCATAATTCCATTTCCTCAAAGAGATGTGCATATGAGGAAATAAAATTTTCGTTTGTGATAATGCGGGGTAAAGTGTTTGACTGTGGAGAAGGAGTATTGGGATGAATCTTATGATCTTTAATAAGCTTTGATAATTCGTTTTTCTTAGAGTAATATTTAATTAAGAAAAACAGATCTGCTAGTATTTTGTCTAAATTTGATTTATATTCAAGTAAAATTTGAATATACTGACTTGATGAATATAATGAACAAGCTCTGTTCAGTTGTCTCACGAAAAATCAAAAACATTGTACCGCTTAAAATCAAAAATAGATACACAATCTGAAGAATTTCTTTCAAACAAAGCAGCTTATGCAGCCTTGGTAGAAGATTATCGTCAAAAACTGAAATCAGTTATTGACGATGCTGATCCTAAAGCAAGAGAAAAACACCTTTCAAGAGGGAAGCTTTTGGTACGTGATAGAATTGAACTTCTTCTGGATAAAAATACCCCATTTTTAGAACTTTCACCACTTGCTGCTTATAACCAGTACAATAATAAATTCCCATCGGCAGGAATAGTCACTGGAATTGGTGTTGTGCAAGGGCGAGAATGTATCATCATTGCTAATGATGCGACTGTTAAAGGTGGAACCTACAATCAATCAACAATTAAAAAACATATTCGAGCTCAAGAGATTGCTATGGAGAATCACTTGGCTTGTATTTATATGGTCGATTCCGGAGGTGCTTTTTTACCTGAACAGGCTAATGTATTCCCTGATAAGTTAGATTTTGGTCGATTCTTCTTCAATCAGGCTCAAATGTCAGCCAAAGGCATACCTCAAATTGCAATGGTGATGGGCTCGTGTACTGCCGGTGGAGCCTATGTGCCTGCCATGAGTGATGAAACCATTATTGTTAGGGGACAAGGAACCATCTTTATTGGTGGACCTCCATTGGTGAAAGCGGCTACTGGGGAGGAAGTCACAGCAGAGGAGCTTGGTGGAGCTGAAGTGCATACGTCAACTTCAGGCGTTGCCGATTATTTGGCTGAGAACGATAGACATGCCATCCAAATCTGTCGAAATATTTTTGAATCTATTCCAATTCCTCAAAAACAAACTTTAAACAAGATAAAGGCTGTCGAACCTGCTTATGATCCTTCAGAATTGTACGGATTAGCACCTTTAGATCTTAAGAAACCTCTTGATGCTCGTGAACTAATTATGAGAATTGTTGATGGGAGTTCTTTTAATGAATTTAAAGAACGTTACGCCCCAACCATTGTAACAGGCTTTGCCAGAATCATGGGCTACCCGGTGGGTATTATTGCCAATAATGGCATTATCTTTTCCGAAACTTCTCTTAAAGCCGCTCATTTCATTGAATTGTGTTGTCAGCGCAAAACACCCTTAGTATTCCTTCAAAATATTACAGGTTTTATGGTAGGTAAAGAATACGAACATCGAGGAATCGCTCGTGATGGAGCCAAAATGGTTCATGCCGTGGCTAATGCACAAGTACCCAAATTTACGGTTATTGTAGGTGGTTCATTTGGAGCTGGAAATTATGCTATGGCTGGCCGTGCCTATGAGCCCCGTTTGTTGTTGATGTGGCCAAATGCCAGAATTTCAGTTATGGGTGGTGAACAGGCCGCAGGTGTTTTGGTTCAAGTGAAAGAACAGCAGTTAAAATCAAGAGGTCAGGTGTTTGATGAGGATGAGAAGAATAAACTTCGTGATAACATCCTACAGAAGTTTGAAGAAGAAGGCTCTCCTTATTACAGCACATCACGTATGTGGGATGATGGGATAATCGATCCATTGGAAACCAGACAAGTCCTTGCTTTAGGTATTGCAGCTTCTCAAAATAAAGAATATGGAGAACCTAAATTTGGCATTTTCCGAATGTAATCCTAAGTGTTTTTTTGAAAATTGAATGAAACAGAAATCATGTATAAAACGATAGAATTTAAAATAGAGCATCAGATTGGCTACGTTTATTTGAATCGACCTGAGATACATAATGCCTTTAATGAAGTGATGATATCAGAATTGATTCATTGCTTTGCTGGGGTTGAAAAAATGGACTATACTGAAATTCGTTTACTTGTTATAGAAGGTAGAGGACCATCATTTTGTGCTGGTGCAGATCTAAAATGGATGAAATCAGTGGTTAATTACTCGCATGAAGAGAATTATCAGGAGAGTTTTAAGTTGTCACAGTGTTTCAATAGTATCTATTCCTGTAAGTTTCCAACAATAGCCATGGTTCATGGGGCAGCTATAGGTGGCGCTAATGGTTTATTAGCGGCTTGCGATTTTGTACTTGCTGATAAAAAAGCTGTTTTCTCACTTAGTGAGGTTAAAATTGGTATTGTACCAGCTTGTATTTCGCCCTATGTGATGAAAAGAGTAGGGGAATATAAATCAAAAGAATTGATGCTTACTGGAATCCGTTTTTCGGGAAAAGTAGCTGAAAAATATGGTCTTGTAAATTGGTCATTGGGAGAGAAGAAAAGAAAAGCAAAACTAGCAGAATTGATTCATAATCTTGGCACAAGTGGACCTATTGCAGTTTCGCAGTGTAAGCAGTTAATCTACGATATGAGTAATCGATTAAGTCATGAAGAAGCTATGACTTATACGGCTAAAATGATAGCTGATCTAAGAAAATCAGATGAAGGACAAGAGGGAATGAATTCCTTCTTGGAAAAGAGAAAACCGAATTGGGTGAAATAATAGATACGGATGTATTATAAACGACTACTAATAGCAAATAGAGGTGAAATTGCAGTTCGAATCATTCGAACCGCTCATAAATTGGGTATTTCGACCTTGGTTATTTATTCTGACAAAGATAAGGATGCTGATCATGTTCGCTTAGCTGATGAGGCGTACCCTCTTAAGGGAGATGATTTGTTGTCAACTTATTTGGATAAGCAACAAATAATTAAGATTGCTTTAGAAAATAAGGCCGATGCGATTCACCCAGGTTATGGATTTCTTGCAGAGAATCCTGTATTTGCTAAAGCCTGTTCAGAGGCAAAAATAGATTTTGTGGGGCCCGATGCAAAGTCCATTGAATTGATGGGAAATAAGGTCAATGCTCGTGAATTTGCTGTTTTACAGAATTTGCCTGTTTTAGAGGGAATTATTGGAGATAAGGCGACTTTATTGAAGAACTCTGCTCAATTGCAATTTCCAGTTTTGGTGAAAGCAGCTGCAGGAGGTGGTGGCAAGGGCATGCGTATTGTTAAATCTAAATCAGATTTGGAATCAGCTATTGCGGCTACATCTCGTGAGGCTGAAAAATACTTTGGTAATGGCGAAGTGTTATTAGAACGTTATATTGAAAATCCACGTCATATTGAAGTTCAGATCCTCGCAGATAAACATGGAAATGCCATTCATTTGTTTGAAAGAGAATGTTCGATTCAGCGTCGTTTCCAAAAAATTATTGAAGAAGCACCATCAGCAAGTGTAAGCCCCGAGCTTAGACTAAGAATGGGGAATGCTGCTGTTCGTTTAACTCAAGCATTGGGCTATTCTAATGCGGGTACAATTGAGTTCTTGATGGATGAGAACAATGAGTTCTACTTTTTGGAGATGAATACTAGGATTCAAGTTGAACACCCCGTAACCGAAATGATTACAGGAATTGATTTGGTTGAAGAGCAGTTGGCGATTGCTTCAGGTAAGAAACTCAGATATAATCAGGACGATATTGTTATGAATGGTCATGCCATTGAAGCCAGAATCTATGCTGAAGATCCCGAGCACGATTTCATACCTGCTCCCGGAGACATTGAGCTTTATAAGGAACCGATTGTAACAAACACAAAACTTCGTGTAGACTCGTCACTTTCGAAAGCGAGTACAATTTACCCGGATTTTGACCCTATGATCTCGAAATTGGTTGTATGGGATGAAACAAGAGACCTAGCAATTTATGGTTTGCAACAAGCTTTGTCAGATTATCACATTCATGGTATAAAAAACAATATTCATTTTCTTAAGAATCTGATTGGGACAGATGAATATATTCAAAATCAGATATCAACCCATTTCTGCAAGGATAACGAGAAAGAACTTTTAGTTCGGATGAATCAGGATCAGCAATCCATAGATCATGCTTTATTCTATGCTGCCTTCTCACATTTTGACTTGCATGTAGACCCAGCTAAAAACATTTGGGAAGAAATTGGCTATTGGCGTAATGCCAGAAAGGTATTTAAGTTAACTCACGATGATAAAACGATTGAAGTTTCAGCAATTGATGAAATGACTTATGAGATAGATAAAAGAACTTATCGTTTTGAAAAGCTGGAGTTGAATGATAATTGTATTGATCTGATTTATAATGGGAAGATCTATTCATTCTATATTTCAAAGGATGAGCGTAATGAAGCATATGTTTCATGTAAAGGAATTCTGTTGACATTGAGACGTTGGTCTGATTCCGTTAATGAACTTTTCAATGAGAGCTTTGAAAGTGAGAGCAATTCTGGAGATCGAATTCTTGCTCCTCTTCCAGGCAAAGTTGTTAAGATTAATGTGAAGCTTGGAGAGAAAATTCAAAAGTCAGATGTCTTACTTATTCTGGAATCCATGAAAATGGAAAATAGCATATTAGCACCTTTCGATGCCGTGGTTTCTGAAATCGTGATTAAGGAAGGTGATCAGGTTAAAAGTCAAATGGAACTTATAAAATTGATTGAGGCGTAGGATAAATTATGAACTTATACGATTGGAATAGAGTATTCTCAATTGTTAATTAAATGATAACATCATGAAAGACAAAATTCGAATAGCAAATGCCGGTGGTTTTTGGGGAGATGATCTTGGGGTTTTAAGACGTCAGTTAGAAGGTGGAGAATTGGACTATATTTCTTCGGACTTTTTAGCTGAGGTTACCATGAGTATCCTTCGAAAACAACAGTTAAAGAATGAAGCCATGGGCTATGTGGGCGATTTTGTCGGTCAGATTGTTGATGTGGCTGAGTTGATGAAAGCAAAAAAGGTACGAATGCTAACCAATGCAGGTGGTATTAATCCTTTAGCTTGTGCAAGAAAAATTTTAGCAGAGCTGAAAGTTAAAGGCATTGACTTGAAAATTGCAGTTGTTATTGGTGATAATATCATTGAGCGAATTGATGAGTTCTATCCAGATAAGGCCATGTTTACTGATATGGAAACAGGTGATGATTTTGCTCATATCAAAGATAATATTCAATCTGCAAATGTTTATTTAGGTGTTCCTCCTTTACTGAAGGCTCTTGAAAGTGGTGCTGATTTAATTCTTGCCGGTAGAGTGACCGATACATCGATAACCATGGCACCTTTCATTTATGAACTTGGTTGGGATTTAGATGATTGGGATAAATTAGCTGCTGGATTGGTAGCAGGACATATTATTGAGTGTGGTGCACAAGCCAGTGGCGGTAATTTTACCGATTGGCAAAAAGTTGAGAAGTGGGATAATATGGGCTATCCAATTGTTGAAATGAATCGTGATGGGAGTTTTGAGGTTTATAAACATCCTAATACGGGTGGGCTGATAAGTCGTGATACTATTCGTGAGCAATTGGTTTATGAAATGGGTGATCCCAAGCACTATATTAGCCCTGATGTTGTTGCTGATTTTAGTCAATTAGAATTGACAGATGTGTCTCAAAATAGGGTCTTAGTGAAAAATTCTAAAGGTCATCCTTCAACACATTTTCTAAAAGTATCTATGGCTTATGAGGATGGATATAAGGCTGTAAGCTCTATTGTTATTTCAGGAGGACGTGTCTTAAATAAAGCTCGTGAGTTTGAGAAGATTTTTTGGCAAAGGTTGAATATTGATTATAAGAAAACCAATACAGAATACGTCGGTTATAATGCTTGTCATCAGGATTTGGTTGAGGAAATTGATCCTAATGAGATTCTACTGCGTTTTTCTGTCTACGATGATGATTTAGATAAGATTAAGGCCTTTTCTACAAGTATTGCTCCATTGATATTGAGTGGTCCTCCGGGAGTGGCTGTGATAGGCGGAAGAGCTCGTGGGCAGCAGGTTATGACCTATTGGCCAACTCTAATACCGAAAACTTTGATTCAAACTATTGTGCATGTCTTAGATTCAAAGGGAGATATTCAAGAAACTTATGAAATTGACTCTGTTTTGGGAAATGAAGCAGATTTTAATGTAGAAAAATCAAAATCTCATTCTACTTCTAGCGATAAGTATTCTCAAATGGAGATGGAGCATGTGCCTCTTAGAACAGTTTGTATGGCCCGTTCCGGAGATAAGGGTGATACTTTTAATATTGGCGTATTAGCCCGATCAGAATCGATTTATAATTATCTGAAAACAAGCTTAACATCTGAGGTTGTGAAAACGATGTTTAAAAGTATTTGTAAGGGGAAAGTGAAGCGCTATGAACTAGATAACTTATTGGCTTTTAATTTCCTTTTAGAAGAATCTTTAGATGGAGGAGGTACAAAATCATTGATGATTGATGCACAAGGTAAGACTATGGCTTCGGCACTCTTAAATCAATCGTTCCCTATACCAAAGGCTTACTTAAAAGATATCAAGTTAAAATAGCTTGAATTATTATTTGAATGAAGTTGAGTGTTGAAATAATCCTTAACTTATAATCAACAAGTAAATACACAGCATATGGATCCTTTTTTAAACGAAGAACATCATATTATACGAAAGGCGGTTCGCGATTTTGCTGAAAGAGAGATTAAACCTCTTGCTGCTGAATTAGATGAGAAAGAAGAATTTTCTCCTGAACTGACAAAGAAAATGGGAGAGATGGGATTATTCGGTATGTTCTTACCCGAGAAATATGGTGGACATTCAAGCGATTATCTTTCATATATCATTGCAGTTGAAGAAGTGGCTCGAGTTGATGGATCACATGCAGCAACTTTAGCCGCACACAATTCATTGGGAATCGGTCCAATCTATAATTTTGGAACCGAGAAACAAAAATTAAAATATCTACCTGGGCTTTGTTCTGGGAATGAGTTATGGGCCTTTGGATTAACTGAAGCTGAAGCTGGATCTGATTCAAGGGGAACCAAGACTTTTGTAAAGGATCTTGGTGCGATGTGGGAGATTAATGGATCCAAAATTTTCATTACTAATGGATCAAATATACAAACCTCAGGTGTTACAGTTCAAACCATATCAGCAATAGATGGTGAGGAAAAAGAATTCACTTGTATATTGGTAGAAAAAGACACTGAAGGCTGGAAAAGTCAGCCAATGCATGGTAAACTCATGTGGCGTGCTTCAGATACATCTCAAATGTTTTTTGATAATTGTAAAGTACCCAAAGAAAATATCCTTGGATTACGTGGAATGGGATCAAAAATCATGTTGAAGACACTTGATTCGGGACGGCTTTCTATTGCTGCAATGGGACTTGGTTTAGCACAAGGTGCTTTTGAGATGGCTTTAGAATATGCAAAGGAACGTAAGCAATTTGGTAGACCAATTTCAAAATTCCAAATTAACAGTTTCAAACTTGCCGATATGGCAATGAAGATAGAGTTAGCAAGAAATCTGTTGTATAAGGCATGTTGGTTGAAGGATAATGGTCAGCCATTTGAAAAGGAAGCAGCTATGTCTAAATTATATTGCTCTGAAATAGCAAAAGAAGTCGCTGATGAGGGCGTTCAAATTCACGGAGGATATGGTCTGATGAAAGAGTATCCTATTGAGCGATTCTATCGTGATCAGCGTTTGCTACAGATTGGGGAAGGAACTTCGGAAATTCAACGCTTGGTCATATCACGATATATAGGATGTTAAACATACAAAAGGATATGAAATAGGAGATATTAATCAAAATACAAACAATAAACACGAATAATATGAGAGATCTAGTTTTAGCACTTAATCCAAGAATGTACTTCACAAGAGTGGCTGTATATCAGGGGAATTCGACTTTGTTTTTCAAGAAAATTAATCATCACAATTTAGAAAAGGGTGTAAATCCATCTTTTAACGATCAGGTCCAGTATCGCACTTCAGTGATATTGAAAGAACTTGAAGAGAATGATATTGAGATAAAACACATTAAGGTTGTTATTGGTCGTGGTGGTTTGATTAAGCCAGTTGAGTCCGGGGTCTATCGTGTAAACGAAGCAATGGTTCAAGATCTTAGATCTGCTGAATTTGGCGAAGATGTCGTTAACCTGGGTGGTTTGTTAGCAGATGGAATTGCAAAAGCCATTGAGGGAGCACATGCTTATATTGCCGATCCTGTTGTTGTAGATGAGTTTCAGGATATCGCTCGTTTTACAGGTCGTCCGGAGTTTAAGCGTCGCTCAATTTTCCATGCTCTCAATCACAAAATATCTGCACGAAAGTATGCTAAGATCAAGTATGCAGAGTATGAGGATATGAATTTGATTGTCGCACATCTTGGTGGAGGTATTAGTATTGGAGCTCATAAAAAAGGCCGAGTGATTGATGCGAATCAAGCTTACGATGGCGATGGTCCATTTTCTCCTATTCGCAGTGGTTCTTTACCAATGGGAGATGTGATAAAAATGTGTTATTCTGGAAAATATACCAAAGAAGAGATGTTGAAAATGCAGACAGGCGAAGGGGGCTTGTATGCTTATTTTAAAACATATAGCGCTTATGATGTTTGCCAGCTAAGAGACGCTGGAGATGAGAAAGCTGAAGAGGTTTTGTCTGCTATGGCTTATCAGGTTTCCAAATACATATCATCCTTATATGTTTGCTTTGAAGGGGAATCTGTTGATGGAATCGTGATAACTGGCGGTTTAGCGAAGGATGATAAGTTTGTTCGTGAAATACGTCATAGAGTTGAAGTTATTGCTCCTGTGTATGTTATTCCTGGGGCGGAAGTATTGGGAGCCTTATCTTATTATGGACAAATGATTCTTAGAGGCGAAACGGAAGTCAAGAACTATTAAGTCTGTCAGGGTAAAAAAATAAGGGCAACTATCCAGTTGCCCTTATTTTTTTGATTTATGATTCAGAATCTAGATGATCTCAATATCTTCTTTTTTAAGCCAGCCTTGGTTGCCATCACTTAGTTTGATGTTACGCCAATCGCCAAGTGCTTCTATAACTTTAACCTTGGTGCCTTCGTGTAGTAAGAAGAGTTGAGTGCCACTCTCATCAGGAGAACCCTTAACTGTAACACTAGGACTAAATACAATAGCGTACTCTCGAAGCGTAAGTTGCTTGTTCATTTTTGCTGCAAAATTGTAGAATACAAGACTTGAAAGTAAACATAGGATTGATAGGAAGAAGCCAAGTTTTTTAATTCGACTCTGCTTGCTATACAAGTAAAGGCTCATTAAAGCTAAGAAGAAGAAGAAGAAACCTATCGATAACCAAGACCAAGCATTGGCTGATAAACTATTCCATAAGCCAGAAACCCATGAGCTCACGAAGAACTCAGGAAGAACTTCTAACTTATCTGTAACGTTTTTCTGTGCCAATTCCAGATTATATTTGATATCCTCATCCTCAGGAGATAGAAGAAGAGCTCTTTCATAATTTAGAATGGCTGGAGCTATTTTGCCTGTTTTGTAATAGGCATTAGCTAGATTGAAATAGATTTCAGGAGCTTCAATACGAGTTTCCAATACAGATTCGTACGACTTGACAGCTTCTTCGAATTCGCCTTTCTGATAAAGGTCATTAGCTTCTTGAATTGGATTTGCTTGAATTTGAGCAAATACCTGAATAGATAAAGCTAAGGCTATAAGGGTGTAAATGAACTTTTGCATAATTACTTGATGTTTTTTTCAAGTTTGGTAATGGTATCCATGGTTTTCTGATAAAGGCTGTCCATTTCGGATGAGCCACTTGATGGTGCATAACGAGCAAATTCGCAAGTATCTAGAATAGCCATAAAATCGGTAATGATTTCCTTCTCAATTTCTTTTTCTATAAGAATTTCATTGATATTATCCTTACTCAAATCGGATAAGGGTAAGTTGAACTTATCTGAGATATAATCCCATAGAGCTTTCAATATTTCATCGTAGAAAGCTTCTTTTTTATTTGCCTTTAGGCTTATAGATGCTGCTTTTAAACGTTTCATTGCAACCCGATTCGCACGCTTATTTTTCATCTTAGCCACATCAGCATTTTCTTTGATTCGCTTACGATTGAAGAAAAATGCCATTAAGAAAATGAAAAGAGGTAAGATATAGGCCAAATAAAAATTAAGGGTTCCAAAGAAAATTTCACCTTTGTAGATGGGTTCAAAAAGATTGGTTTTAATAAAACGAATATCTTTTCCAATAAACTTCACATCTTCTTTAGTGAAAGAACTAATGGTTGTATTTGAAATGCCACCTTCACCTTTTGCCACATGAATTTTAAATTCAGGACTTAACTTGGTTCTATATAGTTTTGCTTTAGGATCGAAATAGGTAAACTCGTTTGCCGGAATGGTAAAATCACCTGCGTGGCGAGGAATAATTAAATATTCAAATGTCGTTGAGCCCGTCATTCCTTTAGCTGAGCTCTGTAGATTTTGATTGGTTTTTGGATCATAAACCTCAAAGTCTGCAGGGAAATCAAATTTTAATGGATTAATAAGTTTCATGTTTCCATTACCCGAGATCGTCACTTTCATGGTAATTGCATCGTCAACTTTAACAGAATCTTGGTTGATAGTTGTATTCATTTTAAACTGACCAACAGCACCATCGAAACTTCTTGGAGCATTATTCGGTACTGGTTTAACCTTAATTTTAACAGGCTTTGATTTACGTGGAATACGAACGTTCTTGTAGTTGTTAAAGAAATCGTCGAAGAAACCTCTTGAGCGTGCCTGCGCAGTTAATTGCACAATACAACTTAACTCCATAGGATCAATAATAATTTCTCCATCATGCTGAGGGAATAGTAAAATCTCCTTTATGGTATAAGTATAGAATATTTCACCATTTATATTTTCGCCTTGAAATGCATTGGAATTAGATCCTTCAATATTCTGAGTTAAGAACCCTTGGTATGAAGGTTCTTTAAATTGCTCAAAGTTGACAACCTTAACATCTTTAGTATAGATTTTCAAACTTGCTTTTACAGGCTCACCCATAAAAACAGATTTCCTATCGACATTAACCTTGAGATACAAATTGTCTTCTGTTATATTTTGCGCTTGAGCTGATGTACTTTGATGCGTTCCCTGTTGTTTATTCTTAGTGCTCGAACGAACGACTTCAATCGTATGACTATTCGATTTAATCACCTTTCCATCCACCGTAATTTCAGCTGGTTCAAAAGTGAATTTCCCTTCTGTTTCGGCAAGCAACACATAAGTGTATGTGTATGATGAGCTGGACGTCATTTTCCCATTGACATACTGCGTGCTCATGCTGGTTGAAGTAGAAGGTCCTAAAAGAACTCTAAAGCCTTTTATTGCTGGAAGTTTCAATCCTTCTCCTTTCTCATTCAAACTGTAGGATAGGCGAAATTGCTCACCTAAAGCAACAACATTTGGTGCTGTAGCTGTAAATTTAGTTTTATCGGCAAAAGCCGAAGTACTAAAAAATAGACATGTAAGTAATAAGAAAAATAGTCTCTTCATCAATCTTTATTTATTTTTCTAAAAGGTTTAATTTTATGCAAAATCAAAATTACAGATAATTTTGCAAATTAAGTGCGAAGCAGTGAATAAGTCTATTGTTAATTTAGAAACACAATTAACAATTAAATTATGAGTGATGAATTATAAATGAATAGAAAGTCATGATATTTTAAATAATTCTTAAATCCTAATTCACCATTGTGTATTACCAATCCTTTTTGATTTTTTGTTTCTTCTTCTTTTGTGCTTTAGCCTTAGCTTTTTGAACTTTCTGTTGCACTTTTTTCTCGTCGTTTTCCAGAGCTTTTAATAAGCGTTGAGCATCTTCTTTAGAGATTTTACCTTCTTTAGGTTCTTGTTTCTTATCCTTGTCTCCTTCGTTTGGCTCTTGCTTCTCTTTCTCCTTATCTTTTTGATCTTTCTTTTTATCCTGATCCTTTTTCTGGTCGTCTTGCTTTTTATTTTGATCGTCTTTATTCTCTTGATCTTTTTTATCCTGGTCTTTATTCTTGTCTTTGTTATCCTTATTATCCTTATTATCCTTATTATCCTGGTTCTGTTGATCCTTATTTTGTTTTTTCTGCTGCTCTTCTTTTTCCTTCATTTTACGAGCATATTCCAAATTGTATTTGGTTTCTTTCGAATCAGGAAAATGTCGAAGAGATTGTTTATAAGCTTCAATACTTTCGTCAATCTTTTTATTAACGAGTAGGGTGTTACCAATATTGTGGTGTAAAAGACCTAAACGTTGAGGATCGGTTTCTTTTGAAGCCAATGTTTGAAATTGTTCCAAAGCTTCGTCATATTTCTTTTGCTTGTAAAGGGCATCGCCCAAGTTGAAGGCAGCCTCAAAAGATGCCACATCCTTATCTAGAGCTTTTCGATATTCTACTTCAGAATTCTCAAAGTTCTTGTTTTCGAAAAGGCCATTCCCTTTTCTGATAAATTTTCTTTCTTTCTGAGCGTTTGCTTCAAAACAAGCAAGGCTAAGCAGAGCTAATATGAGTAGGCTAATTTTTGTCTTCATTCTAATCTTTTTTAATCAATACTGATCTTAATATTTTACTTACTGAATAGATGAATATCTTTAAAATGACGATTCTTTCTGTCTAGAATAAGATATTCAATCAGAATAAGTAAAAGGACAAAGGCTATAAAGTATTGAAACTTCTCATCGTAATCCGAATAGATTCTTTGTTCCAATTCGGTTTTCTCCATTTTATTAATTTCTTTGAAAAGAGCTTTTAATCCAGTCGTTGTATTGTTGGCTTTAATCATATTACCCCCGCCAGCTTCTGCAATTTCAGCAAGCATTTTCTCATCGAGCTTAGAGATAACCACATTGCCCTCGTCATCTTGTCTAAACTGACCAGACTTACCTTTTATTGGAATAGGAGCACCCTTTGGTAGTCCCATGGCAATGGTATGAACCACAATGCCTTGTTCTAGAGCGGCTTTTGCAGCAGCTGTTGCATCATCTTCATGGTTTTCACCATCGGTAATAACGATAATGGCTTTGCTCGCTTCACTATCCGGAGTAAAACTTTTGCTGGCTAAATTAATGGCCGATCCAATTGCAGTTCCCTGAACTGGTACAATATCCGTATTGATAGTCGATAAAAACAGCTTTGCTGAAGAATAATCAGTCGTAATGGGTAACTGTGTATAAGCCTCACCAGCAAACACAATTAAACCAATCTTGTCGTTACTCAAATTATCAACCATTTGGGAAATTGCACGTTTTGCACTCTCTAAACGATTGGGTTTAATATCCTGTGCCAGCATTGAGTTAGACACATCTAAAGCAATGACAATCTCAACACCCTTGCGCTTGATTTTTCTCAGCTTAGAGCCAAACTGAGGACCAGCTATGGCAATAATAAGAAAACTAAAAGCCAAAAGCATGATAGCGAATTTATAAACAGGTCGTGTGAATGATGCGAAAGGCATCAACTGCGAAATGATAGACATATCGCCATATTCCTTAAGTGCCTTTTTCTTCATTCTATAGCTAATGTAATAAAGCACCACAAGAGCAGGAATAATGAAGAATAAGTAGAGATATTCTGGATGTTCAAAACGAAACTGGTTCATTTTCAGATAATATTAAGTGAGTATCGATTTTTTCGGTTTGAGATGATTTACATCTCAATACTCATGGTTATTTTTTAATCTTAAATCAATTAGCCTCAATCATAAATTCATTAAGGAATGTTTCTAAGAATACTGTTTCGGAAAGCAATTTCAAGTAAAAGGAATAGGGCAGCCCAAAGTGCATAGCTTTTGTATGCTTCACTCTTGGTGCTAAACTGTTTCACTTCTATCTTTCTTTTTTCCATCTGATCAATTTCTTCGTAGATGGCTTTTAGTTTATTGTTATCCGTTGCTCTAAAGTATTTTCCACCAGTAAGCTCAGCAATATCCGTTAGGGTAGCCTCATCAATTTCTACAGGCATATTCTGCATTTGTATGCCAAAAGGTGTTCTGAAAGGGTAGGGCGCTGTGCCTTGAGTTCCAATACCTACTGTATAAACACGAATACCAAACGTTTTAGCTAATTCTGCAGCCGTAATAGGCGCAATTTCACCTTGGTTGTTAACCCCATCGGTAAGAAGAATGATCACTCTCGATTTGGCTTCACTATCTTTTAGACGATTCACAGCATTTGCCAAACCTAAACCAATAGCCGTTCCATCTTCAATCATTCCTGATTTGATATCGCTAAAAAGGTTGATTAATACGGCGTGATCAGTCGTCAGTGGACATTGAGTAAAACTCTCTCCACTAAAAATGACCAAGCCAATTTTATCTTGCTGACGTCCCGTGATAAATTGAGTTGCCACATCTTTAGCTGCTTCTAAACGGTTGGGTTCGAAATCTTGAGCTAACATACTACTCGAAATATCCAGAGACATGACGATATCGATTCCTTCTGAACTCACATTTTTCCAATCATTGCTCGATTGTGGACGAGCCAATGCAATCACCAAAAAAGCAATAGCAAGAACTCTAAAAAGAATAAGAGCATGTCGGAAATAAAACTTATAAGTTTTAGGAGCCTTGGACAGACTCTTTAATGTAGAGACCTGTATGCTGGCATGTGCCTTTTTATCGCGCCAAAAGTACCATGCAATAACAGGAACGATTAGCAGCAGTAAGTATAGGTATTCAGGATTTGCAAAATCTAGATTATTCATATTTTAAGTACCAAGTGTAAAGGTTAAAAAGGATAAAGGTTAAAGTGAAAAAGGTTAAACTAGTGTTGATGTTAAGATTGATAACAGACAAC
>NZ_JBFFKR010000035.1:0-23046 GCF_041555295.1 Ancylomarina sp.
GTAAAGAATACCTGCACCAGCTATGCCACCCAATACCTGAGCTGCAATATAAGGGAGTAACTCTCTTTTGTCGAAACGTCCACCAACCCAGAGACCAACGGACACAGCAGGGTTAAGATGACAACCTGAAATGTGTCCGATGGCGTATACCATGGTTAAAACTGTCAAACCAAATGCTATAGCGACTCCCACAAATCCAATTCCTAATTCGGGATAAGAAGCTGCTAATACAGCACTCCCGCATCCACCCAATACGAGCCAAAGTGTTCCGATAAATTCTGCAATTAATTTCTTCATAATTTGTTTTTATTGAGGTTAACAACTGAATTTTATTGATGTATTTATTTTTGGTGCAATGAAAAAAGGGTCCTTTAGAACTCTATCATTAAGCCAATTGATGGTAGAATTGTTCCGGAATCATTCTCAATTTCCTTCATTTTATAAGCAAGTGGATTGTTGGGATTCTCTATTGGGGTTCCAGAAGCGTCTCTTTCAACATCCAGGTATGGCTGCGTTTTTGCTTTGAAATTATAGATGTTTTGAATGTCTAGATATGCATTAATAGACCACTTATTGAAATACCATTTTTTGTCGAGTCGTATATCCATGGTATGTGACGTAGGGTTTCTTTTCTTATTTAATTGATTCCAGTCTAGTTGTCCAGATTGAGCAACATCCCAAATGACCTTTTGTGCTGATAATTCAACATTGTAAGGCGTGTAAGGAGCAGGTCCCAGAAGTCTGAATTTCATGCCGAATTCCCAATTGTTATTGAATTTCTTTCCAGCAGTTAGGTTTAAAATATGTTTGTTGTCCCAAGAAGATGGGGTGTAAATACCATTCTTGTCTTTAAATTCACTTCTAACCCAAGTATAGGATATGATACCATAGATTGAAGAGCTTAGTTTCTGTTGAAGCAGAATTTCTAAACCATACGATCGACCCTTCGATATCGATTTTGCAGCTTCGTTACCAATCACACCAAAGTCGCCACCCAAATTGGCAAGCGATACGCTATCGGCTAATAAAAAGGGGTAGTTTTTATAGTTTTTATAGAACCCTTCAACACTTATTTTAGAATATTGAGTCGGGTTATAATCTATTCCACTAACAATATGATTGGATTCGATATAGGTGATCTTATTATTCTTATTGACCAAATTATTGTTGTTGTCTCGGTATCCCATCACAGTGTAGGCTGGTAATTGGAAATAACGCCCCGTGTTAAAGTTGACATTAAATTTAGGGGTAAGAGCATAAGATGCCGATAAGCGAGGTGATAATTGATCTAGTGGGTTAAATAACTCTTTGGAATAATCAGAGAAATCAGTACGTAAACCAAAAGATAAACTAAGCCTGTCATCGAGAATTTTACGACTTATTTGTGTGAATAAGCCAAACTTTCTGAAGTTTAATTCAGAATCGAAATCGATGGTGACGACTTGGCCATTTTGCTCTTTTTTATTGAATGTAGAGTTGGTGTATTCTACAAAATCTACGGAAGAACCAATATTCCACTTCCACCCATTTTTCCTTTTAGTACTTTCGAATTTAATCTTGTTTTCAATCTCTTGTGATTTATAGTTTAATAGTAACAAATCATCTTCTTCAATATTGTTTTTATATTTTATTGCCTCATTATTTAAATGATTGCGACTGACAATAAAACTTTGATAGCTGTTTTTGGAATAATGAAGCCATTTGGCCCCTAGCGTATAATTCCATTGATTGTTTACAGGAAGGTTATTAAGAATATAGGTGTTCCTTTCTATCTGATCGGCATCCTTTAATCCCTTATTAGCAGATGCGTTTAGTTTAAAATCGTCTATCGCACCTAAGCCAATAAATGTGAGTTCGTTTTTACTGTCTAGCTTGATGTTGTGCTTGAATTGCGCATCGTTGTAGGTTGGCAAAAAAGGAAGTTTTAGAGCTTTAAATAAAATTTGCAGATAAGAGCGACGTACGGAAAAGATGAAAGTTGAATTTTTCCCAATGGGGCCTTCTAAACTTAGTCCCAAATCACTTGAACCAAGCATAAGCGTACCTGCTAGTTTTTCATCATTCCCTTTTCTCTGTTTAAAATCCAGAATAGAACTAAGGGCATTGCCTTTACTGGCAGGAAAAGCCCCTGCATAAAAATCGAGCTCCCGAATAAAGTTGACATTAATCATCCCTACGGGTCCGCCTGAAGCTCCCTGAGTTGCAAAGTGATTAATATTAGCGACTTCGATACCATCCAGATAAAAACGATTTTCATTTGGACTACCTCCACGAACAATAATATCGTTACGAAACGAAAGGGTAGAAGCAACGCCTGGAAGTATTTGGATCACTTTGGAAATATCGCGATTACCACCTGGACTTCTGAATATCTCAGTGGTATTTATCGTCCGCATACTCAGAGGACTTTCTTCCGTTTTATTAAAGGCTGGAGCAGAAACAACAATTTCGTTAAGTTCCTTGATTTCTTTTTGTAGTGAAATATTAATAAGGCTTGGCTTTGAAGGGCTAACACGAATCTCGTATAAGAATTGAGTTTTGTATCCTAAACTACTACAAACTAAGTTGTAATTTCCGGGCTTGAGTTTTTCTAGTCGATAATTTCCATTGATATCAGCGGTTGTGCCTAGCGTACTGTTGGCAATTGCTATATTAGCAAAAGGAATAGCTTCATTGTTGATTCGATTATAGACACGTCCTTTAATCACGCCCGATTGAGCCCAAGTATAAGAGGTAGCTAATAGCAGTGGTATTATAAATAAGAATCTAAGTATTTTCATGTTTTTTGCTTAGTTATAAGTGCTTTGTTTCTTTTCAGCACCCTCTAATTTAATGTTTTATGTTGATGTGCGAAAAAAAATCCCAACTAAACGAATAGTCGGGATTTCATAATATCTTACTTTAGTACTATTTTACAATAGCCTCTTCGATAATTAAATCGTATGAGTAACCTGCGCCAAATTCCTTTTTCAGATAAACAGTACCTTCAATAGTGATCACCTGATCCATTTTAGCTTTATTCTGAGTTGTTAGAGTTAAGTCATAATTATCAGCATCTGCTGTACCGTCCTGAATATGAATCCAATTCTTACCCATAATGCCATTGTTGATCTTAACGACTTGTCCGCTAACTTTCACTTTTTTGCCTGCATATTGATCGCGATTTTTGAAAAGTTCAGCGATGCTAATTCCACCTTTAGGTAAATTAATATTAATACCTTCAACTTTTTTATCCACTTTTTGTGGCATTTTCTTAGCACCCATTTTAACCTTTATATTAGCTGTAGGTGTACTTGTATTATCTTGCACGAATAAAACGGTTTCGAATACACGATCCAGTTCCTTAGACTTAAAATCTTTCATCACTAAGGATTTCTCGTAATACACATCGTCGCCAGCTTTAGCATCGAGTCTACGAACAGCAATCCAGAATTCCTCACTGTTTTCTGTTACGAACAAATAGGTGTATGAACTGGTTTGTAAGATCTCCTTAACCTTAACGTGGTGAGTATTGGGAGCAGCTTGAGCTGGTACCTCACCTATACTTTGACTTGTTTTTTCACCAGTACTAAATGATTGAACTTTCTTGGCACTTTCTTGGCAAGAAGTAAATAAAATGCTGCTAACTAGCAGTGCGAATATTAATCTCATAGGGTCGTGTTTTTTAATTTGAGCTTTAAGATACATAAAGGTATTAATATATCAATGTAGAAAAAGAAGTCAAATAAATAATTGAAGAAAATGACTAGATATGTCTTCTTATTTCAAGCTGATAACTTTTGAAATAAAGCAGCTCCATTTTTTAATGGAGCTGAATAATTATTTAGAGCATTCAATTTTATTCGTTTGGATGTTCAGCTTTGAACTTGGTCCAATAGGAGTTCATAATATCTTTCATGTCTTTTCTGAGAAGCAGAATACCGATAAGGTTGGGCAGAGCCATTAGAGCTATGGTAATTCCTGATAGCGTCCAAATAATTGTTGTATCGGCAAAAGATGCAATAAAGAAACCCATACAGTAGATAATTCGATAAGGCAATACGCCTTTGGCACCAAACAAATAAGTGACTGATCGTCCGCCATAGTAGGCCCATGCAATAGCCGTTGAAAAGGCAAAAAGCAATAAGCCAATTGATACGATCCAACGTCCCCATTCTCCAAAGTAGCTTCGAGTAAAGGCTTCAGCGGTTAGAGGAGCAGAGTGTATTAAAGATTGACCTTTAAAATATGCTCCATCATTAGTATTGTAAACACCATCTAACACACTCACGTTACCTGTTAAAAGAGAATCTTGAGCATTATATACTAAGATGTTTTCAGCAATAGAACGCGCATGTATGATAGAAAGCTTATTTTGTATTTTTCCATTCTCGACAAGCAAATCACCTGTGAAAAGAGGAAGATCTTTATTGTTGCTCAAATATTTGAAAAGTTTCGTTTGATCTTCTTTGTTCGAGTCGTCATAAACGTCTGCCATAATACTCATATCCGTTGACTGAAACTGATTAGGGAATTTCTCTTTCCAAACTCCAGACGAAAGAATAACCAAACCCGTAAGGGAGCAGATAATGATGGTGTCAATAAAAGGCTCAAGTATGGCAACCATTCCTTCGGAAACGGGTTCTTCAGTACGGGCAGCAGCATGGGCAATAGGAGCTGATCCTTGACCGGCTTCGTTACTAAAGAGACCTCGGTTAACACCACGGTTGAAAGCATAAGCAAATCCGGCACCTAAGAAACCGCCAGTAGCAGCTGTTCCCGTAAATACACTAGAAAATATTGAAACGAATGCTGGTGCTATGTTCTGGTAGTTGTAAAAGATAACAGCAATGGCACCTACAAAGTATATAATCGCCATTGTCGGAACCAATTTTTCAGTCACCTTGGCTATACGTTTAATGCCGCCTAAAATGACGATAGCAAGGAGTATAGCCAGTACACCACCACTCAGCATTTTTTCTATGCCGAAGGTTGAATATAAAGAGCTGGATATGGAATTGATTTGTGGTAAACTTCCTGTTCCGAATGAAGAGACAATGGTCATGGCAGCAAAAAAAGCAGCTAACCATGGCATCTTTAATTTGTTCTTCATGTAGTACATCGGTCCACCAGAAATGAACCCTTGTTCGTCTGTTTCACGGTACTTGTGCGAAAGGCTAACTTCAACGAATTTGGTTGTCATACCTAATACGGCTGTCATCAGCATCCAAAAGAGAGCGGCAGGACCACCCAAATAAATGGCGAAAGCTACACCAGCGATATTACCTGTTCCAACTGTTCCCGAAAGGGCAGTGGTTAGGGCTTGAAAGTGGGAGGTGTCACCTTTTTCGTCGTCTTTGTCGTATTTGCCTCGAACCACCTTTAAGGCGTGTCCGAAAAAGCGAATTTGTGGAAATTTAAGGTAAATGGTGAAGAAGAGTCCGGTTCCAAGTAATAGTAGGGTGAACCATTGGCTTCCACCAAGGTATTGTTCAATTCCGGCTAAAGAGGCGTTGATACTGTGCATAGAAATATTAGGGTTTTGGGTTAGATTGGATGTTGTGAATATCCTTAAAAAATCATCCTAAGATAGAACTATTTTTGAATGATAGCTTTTAAGTAAATGTGAAAACCATACGGAAAGTGTCAATATTGGACAATTAAAGAGAAAGATGATGTCTATCTGGCTCTAGGATTTTTTCAGTTCGAACGATTTGCTAATTTTGCACTTTACTTACGATGTATATCAATTCGTAAATGTTGATACTAAAATATTAGAATAGGTGATATATCCTGAAAATTTTGAAACTAAAATTCGATTCGATAAGGTTCGAGATCTGCTTAAAAAACAATGTTTGAGTGCACTAGGGCGCGATTTGGTAGAAGAGTTGAAGTTCTCCGAGTCCTTTAATCGAGTGTCTCGTCGAGTGAATGAAACCAATGAGTTTAAAACCATTTGCCTCCAAGAGGAGAACTTTCCATTGGGACATTTTATTGATGTGCGTTCTAGTTTGGAGAAGATTCGAATTGATGGAACTTATTTAGAGCTAGAGGAATTGTTCGACTTGAAACGTTCTTTGGAGTCTATATCAGCCATTCTACGTTTTTTTAAGAATAAGGAAGAAGGAAGTTATCCATATTTAATGCGATTAACGGGTAATGTTAAAATGTACCCTTATATCTTCGAAAGAATAGATGCGATACTGACCAAGCATGGGCGAATGAAGGATAATGCTTCATCGGAGTTAATGCAAATTCGCAGCAATTTGACTCAGAAACAAGCGTCTATTTCAAGACGTATGCAAGCTCTTTTGCGTGCCGCTCAGAAAGATGGGTGGGTTGATCAGGACGTGTCGCTATCAGTTCGCGATGGTCGTGCGGTTATTCCTGTGACTTCTGCCTATAAACGCAAGATTAAAGGTATTGTTCATGATGAATCAGCTACGGGAAAAACCTCATATATAGAACCAGCAGAGATCGTTGAGACCAATAACGAGATTCGTGAATTGGAATATGCTGAGCGTAGAGAAATGATTAAAGTGCTTCGTGAATTTACAGAACAAGTTCGACCTTATGTGGATGATCTGTTTCATGCTTATGCTTTTTTAGCTCAAATAGATTTTATTCGGGCAAAGGCCAAATTTGCGATTCAAGTTAAAGGTTTAATGCCACTCATAGGTAAAGAACCAAGGGTTCTATGGGAGAATGCCGTGCACCCCTTATTATATCTGACTTTGCAAGGCGAGGGGAGAGAGGTGGTTCCTTTAAATATTGAGATTAACGATAAGCAACGAATTGTTCTGATTTCAGGACCCAATGCTGGAGGTAAATCGGTGTGTTTGCAAACCATGGGTTTGTTGCAATATATGTTTCAATGTGGGTTGTTGGTTCCTATGAGTGAGAAATCGAAGATGGGAATTTTTGATAACATTTTCATTGATATCGGTGATGAGCAATCTATGGAGAACGACTTGAGTACCTACAGTTCTCACCTGATGAATATGAAGTATTTTCTTAAATATTCGAATGCGGAAACCTTAATGATGATTGATGAGTTTGGCACGGGAACTGAGCCTGCCTTGGGTGGTGCCATTGCCGAATCTATTCTTGATAAATTGAACCGTAAGCAGGTGAAGGGCGTTATTACGACTCACTATACGGGCTTGAAACATTATGCTTCTGAGACTGAAGGTATAGAGAATGGTGCGATGCTTTACGATTCTCACAAAATGCAACCTTTATTTCAATTGCATGTTGGTAAACCAGGTTCATCATTTGCTTTTGAAATTGCTCGTAAAATTGGCTTGCCCGAAGAGATTCTAAAACTAGCCACTGACAAGATTGGTGGTGATCACATTAACTTTGACAAACACTTACGTGATATTGTTCGTGATAAGCGATATTGGGAGACTAAGCGTGAAAAAATACGTGTTAACGAAAAGAAGTTGGCACAGTTGGTTGAACGCTATGAAATTGACTTGAAAGAAACCTCTGGTTTGAGAAAGGAAATTATCTCTAAGGCTCAGGAAGAGGCAAAGCAACTCTTAAATCAAGCCAATAAATCGATAGAAAAAACCATTCGGGAAATTAAGGAAAGTAAGGCTGATAAAGAAAAAACTCGCGAAGTAAGGAAAGCTTTCGAAGAGCAAAAGGAGGTTTTGACACAACCTGATTTGCAGGAAGAAGAACGTATAAATAGAAAAATTCAGAAGTTAAAAGAGAGAGAAAATCAGGTTAAGCAATTTACTGGGGAGAAAAAGACTCAATCTGTGAGTCCGGAGAAAGCAGTTTCTCAAAAGAAGAAGCAATTCGATCCATTGATTATTGAAAAGGGAGATAGTGTGAAGCTCGACTCTCAGAGAACCGTTGGTGAAGTGATTGAGGTGAATGATAAGACAGCAGTTGTTGCCTTTGGCGCTATGTTAACGTCAGTAAAGCTGAACCGATTGACGAAGGTTAGTAAGACTCAAGCTAAAAAGGAGAGTACAACCTATAATCAGACCTCCGCTTTGGTACAAGAGAAAATTTCCAAGCGTAAGCTGACTTTCCGTCGCGATATTGATGTGCGAGGTATGCGTGCAGAAGAGGCGCTTCAAATTGTAATGGATCATGTTGATGAGGCTATTATGCTAGACATCTCTGAATTTAGAATTCTACACGGAACAGGGCATGGTATCTTACGAAAATTGATTCGTGATTATCTAAAAACAGTTCAACTGGTTAGATCTTGTACCGATGAAAAAATCCAAATGGGAGGGTCAGGAATCACGGTTGTCCATATGGAGTAATTGGTGTGTTGTCTCGATAGCTATTGGGATGATGATGATGTGTTGATGAATGAAAAACGAGTTCTCCCGCATATAAGATTGATAAATGCAGATAGATACTATGATAACTCTGTCTTTTGTCTGCGATTATTTGCGGAATCAGCGGAGATATTATAAAAACAAAAGGCTTGTTGATATTGAATCAATAAGCCTTTTCTAATATATGATATCGAGGTATTCCTCTTGATTTTTTAGATAAACATTGTGACTAGCACATAAAGGTAGTGAGCAAAACAACCTGCTACAATTCCACCAATTGTGTGTGAAAGAAGCGCTTTAGATGTTAATTCACGGTAGTTTAAAGTATCAAGCATAGCTGTGTGAGTACTTAAGTAGCCACTCCAACACATACCCATTGCAGTAAATACAGCAATTACATTTCCATCGATTATACCCTTAGCAATAAAAGCTTTTACAAGAGATAAAGCAGCACCAACAGCACCCAATGAAGTTACAGGGAAGGCAATTAACTCAGGATGTTTAAATCCGAATAAACCTTCGAATAACCACCAAATGTGCCCTGCTAGATCTGGTAATAAGGTAACCCCTTCGTATGCTAAACCCTGGTATCCAATGGTAGGATCTTTAGGACCGAAAGTTAGCATCATTACCATAGTTGAGATAATTAATACGCCTGGAATAATGGCTAAGCCTAAATCTACACCAGATTTACCACCATCAAGAATTGAGTTCAGGAAACGGATGAATAAACCACCTTCTGATTTGAAAGAGATCTTTTCAGTAGCACCTTCGTAATCTTTATCTTCACGTGGTTTGATCACATTCCTAATGAGGCGTTGCATTAATCGCGTTGATACGATAGCACCCACCAAAGCACCTACTAAACCAATCAGAGCAGGTATAAATAAATTCTCCTCATTACCAGGAATCTTAAGTGTAGACATAAATGTCATCACAATCAGTCCCATTCCAAATGCAGTTCCAAAGTTGGTTAATGAAACCAATTGGTAATTTTTGAAGTACTTACTAAAGTTTTTGTCGTTGGCTAAACTGATAATAGCAGGATTGTCAGATAGAAAAGTTAAAACTCCAGCTAATGCTCCTACACCAGGAAGGTTGAAAAGAGGTTTCATAAGTGGAGCCAGAATTTTTTCTAACAGACGTACGACACCAAACTCGATAAGTAATTTACCTAAAGCTCCAGATAAAACAGTAATACCCATAATGTAGAATACTGTGTTCATAAGAAGATCCCAAGCTGTGTTCATAATGGTATTAAGCATGTTTGCTACTCCCATTGAGTGGCCTACATAACCAAAAATACCAAAGAACGTGATAAGAAACATCACTGCTTCGTATCTTCTATGTTTAAGGAAATTAGTCTCTTTAATCGACTTAATTGCGTTCATTCTGTGTTGTTTGTTTAAGGTTGTTGAAATTCGGGGCAAAAATAATTTTTTAGTTTAGTTTCGTAACGCTTTTTATTATGATATTTATCATGTTTTGGGGAATTGCATATGTTTTAAAGTATGTGGAAAGAAAAACGATGGCCGGATTAAAAATGCTTTATAATACAGTGCTGTAGAATTGTGAAATAAACACTTAAAGGTGAGGATTAAAATTATATTCTGATTGAGTCAGTGGCTTTGTTGATAACTAAATACGCAAACACTAGTATACTTATAGGCATGACATTACTTTTGCTATCTCAAATTTGACTTTTGAAAGTTCTATTTTTTTATCCTTCAGATTCGTTTTTGACTACTGCAATAATTACACATATCCATTAAAAACCCCTTGTCGATAAATGAAGTTGGCTAACCGCATATTAAAAAAATACTTTGGATACGATAAATTTCGTCCCTTACAGGATGAGGTTATTCAATCAATTCTCGATGGTGAAGATGCCTTAGTCATTATGCCTACCGGTGGAGGGAAATCTCTTTGCTATCAGATTCCAGCCTTGATGATGGAAGGAGTTGCCATTGTTGTATCTCCTTTGATCGCTTTGATGAAAGATCAGGTTGAAGGCTTGCAAGCCAATGGTGTAAATGCGGCTTTTTTAAATAGCTCTCAGAGTTCGCAAGTGCAAAATGAGATTATTGAGGATGTTCACGCAGGCAAAATAAAACTGCTCTATGTGTCTCCTGAGAAGTTGGTGAGTCAAGAATTTTATTATTTACTATTAGAACTTAAAGTCAATCTGTTTGCAGTTGATGAAGCTCACTGTATTTCTGTTTGGGGACATGATTTTCGCCCTGAGTATTCGAAAATGGCCTATCTGAAAAAGCAATTTCCATTAGTTCCTATTGTTGCATTAACTGCAACTGCTGATAGTCTAACGCAAAAGGATATTGTCAGACAATTAGGATTGGGCGAGCCTAAACTTTACTTATCTTCTTTCGACCGCCCTAATTTGAGCTTGAAAGTTGTACCCGGAAAAGATAAGTTTAAAAGTATACTAAGCTTTGTACGTCAGCGCCCACATCAATCGGGTATTATATATTGTCTGAGTAGAAAGGCTTGTGAGGGATTGTCAGAGAAATTGAGGAATTCAGGTGTTAATGCAAATTACTATCATGCGGGCTTATCTACTGATGAGAGGGTACAGCGTCAGGACGCTTTTATCAATGATGATACGCCGATTATTTGTGCTACCATCGCCTTTGGAATGGGAATTGATAAATCCAATGTACGTTGGGTTATTCACTATAATTTACCCCGAAATATTGAGTCCTACTATCAGGAAATAGGTCGTGCTGGACGTGATGGTTTAAAAGCAGATACCTTATTATTCTATAGCTTCTCGGATGTTATCATTCATCGTAAGTTTATCGAAGAATCTGCGCTGAAAGAAGTCTCCAATGCTAAGCTAGAGCGTATTCAGCAGTTTTGCGATGCTCAAATTTGTCGTCGTAAAATTCTCTTGAGCTATTTCGGTGAACATTTGGAAGAAGATTGTGGTAATTGTGATGTTTGTAAAGATCCACCAAAGCAATTCGATGGAACCTTAATTGCGCAGAAAGCGCTGTCTGCTATAGTACGACTAAAAGAGCAAGTATCTGCGGGCACCGTGATTGACGTTTTACGTGGATCATCTCGTCAAGAAATTATATCGAAAGGTTATAATAACGTTAAAACCTATGGTGCAGGGAGAGATGTGTCACATCAGGACTGGCAGCAATATATGCTTCAACTTTTGAATTTGGGTTATATATCAGTTGCCTATGATGAGGGGAATGCTCTTAAATTGACAGAACAGAGTAAGGAAGTCTTATTTAGTGGTCGTAAAGTGAATTTGGTGCACTTAGCATCTATGAAATCAGATCCTAAGAAAGTGGTTGAAAAGGCCAAACCCGAAAAACAAGTTAACAGAGAAGACTTATTTGAGGCTCTACGCAAATTACGTTTGAAAATTTCTCGCTCTTCCAGAATCGCACCTTATCTGGTTTTCTCAGATGCTACTTTACATGAAATGGTTGATGAAAAACCAACTAGTGAATTTGAGATGAAAATGATTTCAGGCGTTGGTGAGCGTAAATATCAGTTGTATGGAGAATTCTTCATAAATGAGATACTCGAATTTGAACAAAAAAAGAATCAAGTAGCTAAGAGTAGTAGTCAGTCTTTTTATGAAACCTATGAGTTTTATAAAAATGGCTATTCTGTAGATGAAATTGCTCAAATTCGTCGCATTAATCCAGTAACCATCTATTCTCATTTGGCATCATTATATGAAAAAGGTGCTGATGTTGATATTCTATCTTTTTTACATGCCAAAGAGTTGGAGCGGACTGAAAATGCAGTTCGTGAATTAGGACATTTGAACACAAAGGAATTGTATGTTCATATGAACGAGGAGATACCCTATTATAAAATTAGACTAGCGACTTCCTATTTAAAGATGCTTGTTGAGGCATAAGTATTATTCGTGTCATATTTTTTTAAGGAAGTGTTATTTTATAAATCATAAAATATTTCTGAAAAAGACCTGTGTTCAGAACTCTTTTTTTTATATTTCGATACTAAAAAATATGACTATGATAAAAGCCATTATCGTTGACGATGAGATGAAGAGCCAATCTTCGTTATTTAAATTGCTGGAAAGGTTTTGCCCCGATGTCGAAGTTATTGGCTTTGCTTGTAATGTTCAAACTGCTGTAGAACTCATTAATCAAGAGAACCCGGAACTCGTTTTTCTAGATATATCGATGCCCGATGGTGATGGTTTTGAAGTTTTGGAGCAGGTTAACTCTCGCAATTTTGAAGTTATTTTCACTACAGCTTATAACGAATATGCTTTGAAGGCCATACAGTTTTCAGCCTTGCACTACTTGCTTAAGCCTGTAAATTATACAGAACTCAAGGAAGCTGTTGAGAGGTTTCAGAACACTAAAAAGGATATTAATCTCGATGAGAAATTTAAGGTTTTGTATGACAGCTTAAAAAATGAACACAAGAAGATCATTCTGCCAACAGCCAACGGGCTTCGTATGGTTGAGCTTAATAATATTGTTCGATGTGAGGCAAATGGATCTTATACCGATTTCTTTCTTGAGGAGAAAGAGGATTTAATGGTTTCGAAGCCACTTTCAAATTTTATGGATATACTTCCAGAACATTTGTTTTGCAGAGTACACAGTAAGCATTTGGTTAATTTGAATTTCGTCGATCAATATATTAAGGGTCGAGGAGGTCGTATTATCTTGAATGACGGTAAGGAAATCGAAGTTTCTGAAGGAAAGAAAAAGGAGTTTTTAGATAGATTAAAACAACTAGCTCACTCATTACCTGATAAAAAATAAAATATCTGCCTTTAAAATCTTTCTGCCTGATTAAAGGTTAATTCTAATATACTGCTCACTCCTTATTTAACAATAGTAATCCGATAGAGTTAAATGATTTTCTTTTGAGCGTAAAAAACTGATCCTTAATATTTTAAGCATAGCCTGCTTTGGTGAAAGGAATGGGTGTGAATATCTCAATACGCAATCGGAAACTCATATGACGTAGTTATAAAACCAAACCCCTGAACCATTAATTCTAGATTGTTTTACGCATAGATACAATATACTTTTATATTTCGAAAATCAATAAAAGTTGCGCTATGCTAGAACATCTAAAGAAAGAAATCCTAAATAAATTTGGTCAGGAACTATCTTATAATAAGGATTGTGAAGCGTTAGCTGAAATTGTTTGTGAGGCTACAGGAGGGAGAATTAGTGCTACTACAATACGTCGACTTTATGGTTTTTTAAAATCCCCCTCAGCTCCATCTAAATTTACGCTGGATTTATTAGCACACTATGTTGGTTATAAATCATGGAGTAATTTCCAATCTAATTATGTCTCTGAAGAGAAGGAAGGGGGCAATACACTTTCCAATTGGCAAGCATTTCGAGAAAGAGCATTTGAGTTGAGTAATGATGCTTATAACCTAATAAAAGGTCAATCAGGTATTCCTTTCAAATCGGTTGCAATCAGAAAAATAGGTGAGGATAGAATAAGTAACTTTCTTCAATCTGATAAAATGGCTCTTAGTTTTGTCGCACCCGGTGGATCTGGTAAATCAACAATGCTAGCAAAGTGGTATGAGCGAGTAAGTCAAGATACGTCGAGTAAGGATGTTATCTTATTTTTTGATGCCAATTTCATGATCAATTGTTTGAATAGTGATTTTATGCTCGAGCGATGGCTTGAGGATCAATTGAATTCAAAATCGAAAACAGATTTAAAATATTTTCTCGATCGCCCAAAAACTTGTGAAGGAAAAATTATTTTGGTATTGGATGCTTTAGACGAGGTTAGCTATGACAACACAAAATTGGAACGTTTGTTTTTGCAATTAAACCAATTTATAGCAAATCATAAGGACTCAAAGAATATGAAGTTGATTTTAACATCGAGAACTTCAACATGGGAAAAATTTGCTATACCTTTTATTCAAAAAGAGAATAGCCTTTTAGAAGCTTGGTATGAAATCGACATAGACCAAAATCAAACTGATAAAAGAAACTTTCCTCCTCTAAATGGTTTTGAGATTCAGCATGTATTTGATGAAACCATCAATCAACAATTCTTTTATGAATTGAAAGTTGAAAACCTGGATTATTATCAGCGAAATACAATTTCAAATCCATTTTTCCTTGAATTGTTTGTAAAGACATATGCTCCAAATAAAACAAATGATATTACAGATGGTTTTAAGTTGATTAATGAATTTTTAAAGAATAAGATTTATTATTCTCGTTATTCTGAAGAGAAAATTGAGATATTAAAAGGGATCTTGAAGATTCAGAAGTATGGTAAAGATTCTCATTCAGTTAAAAAGATGAATCTGAAATCGATGCTTCCTATACATCTTAAAACAGCAGGGAATTATTACTATGCATATGAAGAAATGTTGAGTTATGGCTTAATATCAGAATATGTTTCGGTTAACGAATATAATGGTTATTGTAAGTTTGTAAAGATTTATAATGAGCAACTTTTTGAAGTTTTATTAGTTAAGGAACTAATTGAGTTTAATCAAGGGATTAACTTTGAATTGTTTAAACAAATTGAAACCGATTATCAGGAATTTGAGCTTAAGGATAGGTTAATTGCACAGTTATTTAGTATTGCAGTCAACTCTGAAAATTATGAGGCACTATCTAGATTCTTTGAACTAAGCGAAGATACATTAACAAGTAGTGCTGTAACTGATATGTTGACTACTGTTATCACAAATATGGATGACAAAAAGGTTGATCTTATTAAGACATATGCTTCAGGGGCTCGTTCTGTTGAATTCATGTTTGCCCTTTCAGGAAACTTGAACCGTCTAACAGGTGATTTTAGTAAGGTTGTCGAGATTATATCAGAGACTAACGAGGATAGAACTATAAAAATTAAGTCTTTAAGCTTATTGCTTATGACTTCATTGATGTCTTTAGAGCAAGAATTATCAGATAAGTATTATAAATTATTATTGGAGACTGAACCTAACTCTAGTTGTACTGCCTACTCAATAGCTTTACGTTTTACTAGTATTTTATTTTATAACCATATCACTTGTAAAAGTAATGATATTGAGTTGCTTAGGGTGTTTTATTATCGTCAAATGGCTTATTGCCAAGTTGGTGATACATACGAGAGTTGGAGTGGTGAGTTTGAAGTCTTAGTATGCAATGCTTTATTTTATATGCAATCTTATCACAAAGTTATTCAGTTGATTGAAGACGCTGAATTATTTTACGATCAATTAAATGTTAAAGCTCATTTTTCGAACCATAAATTATTAAGAGCTTATAAATTAATTGCTCAATTTAAGTTGGGAATGAAATTAACAGCTAGTCAAATTCAGGAGTTAGAATTTTGTAATGATAGTTTAATTAGCTCTAAAGCTTATCCTTTACAGATTTTCTTTAAAAGCTCATTAGCAGAAATATATTTTGAAGAAGGGAATAGAGATTTTCAAGAAAAGCATTCTAATAGAGCATTTGCAATTAGTGAATTTGCTCATTATGATTTCTGTAAGGTAGGATTACTTACGAAAATGGCTAAATACTACAATGCTTGGGGTGAACAAACTAAAGAGAACTTGTGTACAAAAGAACGTGATCAAATTTTAAAGAATAGAAATGCTGAGGTTTTGGTTAAGATTCTTAACAACTAAAGCTATATATGTAATTATATTTTAATTAGGAATTAGTTATTCCAAAGCTATCCTGTGAATCTAAAGTGATTCGCAGGATTTTTTGTTTCAACCGCCTTATTTTGTCATGATTACATGTGGCTTTAGACACTTTTATTGCTAAATGGGCGTTCGTTATCTTAGATCTTATGAATTAAAGTCTTTATCCAATTTTGGAACTATGTAAATACTGGCTATATTTCTTTATTTTTGCTTCTATAATGAAGTGTTTAATTCTAATAGAACAACCCAATCAGATTCATTAAATGAAAGTTGTCATTTTAAAATATAAGTACATTATCTTTTTATCACTCATACTTATTCTTTTCTCAGGTAATACTTTTGCTCAAGAAAAATGTACGGTCGAAGGAAAGATTACAGTTAATGGAGGAGATCTTAATGATGTAGAGATTACTTTATACAAGGATTCTCAACAAGAAAGTGTGAGGAATATCTCGAATAATGGGAAGTTCTCATATGAATTGAATTTTGGTTACGATTACATCTTTGAGTTTTCGAAAACGGATTTTGTGACAAAACGAGTGAGTGTTTCAACTTATGTCCCTCAAGATGTTTTGGAAAGAGATAGCCACTTCCCTCCATCTAAGTTTTCAATAGAGTTATTCAGGTTTTTCCCTGGTATTGATTTATCTATTTTTGATCAGCCTATTGGTATGATCATGTATAATAATGAGACAGATTTGATTGAAATAGATTTGTCATTTCAAACAGAAATTGAGGCTAGACTTAAACAAATTGAGAAGGAAACCAGATTAAAACAAGAGGCGTATTGGGCAGAAAAAGCTCGCATAAATGCTGAGTTTAGCTTGGCTATAAATAAAGGTGATGGTGAGTTTCAAAAGAGGAATTATATAGATGCAAAATCATTTTATACAACAGCTTTGAGTCTAAAAGCCAAAGAGGTTTATCCTCAAAATCAGATTACTAAAATTGATGACCTCTTGTTGAGTCAAAAAGGCAAGCTTGAGGCACAGCGTCTTTTAGAAGAGACGTTTAATGCATTTATTGAGCTTGCAGATAAGAATTTTGTCGAAGCTAATTATGAGCAAGCAAAAGTCAATTATAAATCTGCTATTGGTGTTAAGCCGACTGAAAAATATCCTATAGATCAATTAACGAAGATTAAGGAAATTGAAGTCGAATTGAAGCTGAATGCAGAAAATGAAGCAAAGAGATTAGCTGCTGAAAAAGCCTCAAAGGATAAATATGATGCTCTTATTGCTTCAGCTGACAAAGCTTTCGAGTTGAAAGAATATCAGACGGCTAAATCACAATATACTTCTGCTCTTAGAGTCATGCCTGATGAAGTATATCCTCAAAGTCAGATTCAGTTGATTGATGATAAACTGGATTATCAACGACAGCTAACTGCTGCAAATGCAAAATTTGTAGCTGAGCAAAAAGCGTTAAAAGCCGAGTATAATAGGTTTATTAATCTTGGTGATGTGCAATTTAAGAAGAAAGAGTATTCGAATGCTGTTGCTTTATATGAAAAAGCGATTGAACTGGATGCTGAAGAATCATACCCTCAATTGCAAATTCAGGTCATAAATGAAGCTATTGCTAATGAAAAAGAACTTGCTGCTAATAAGCTTAAGCAAAAAGAAATAGATGATAAGTATAATTTACTTGTAGATTCTGGTGACAAGCAGTTAAAGGATGGAGAATATAGTCAAGCAAATAAAAATTACAAGGAAGCTTTGGCTTTAAAACCCGATGAAAGTCACCCTAAAGCTCAACTCTTAAAAATTGAGAGTTTGATGACTCAACATGCAAAAATACTAGCAGATAAAGATGCACGTGAAAAAAAATATGCTGACCTTATTTCTTTGGCTGACTCACAAATGAATTCGGGTGATTTTGATAAGGCTCAAGGTAATTATGAACAAGCTCTAAATATTAAGCCAAAAGCAGCTTATCTGAATGAACAGGTTAAAAAAGCGAAACAAAGTCAAATTGATAAAAAACTAGAGCAAGAAGAGAAAGTTAAACAAGAATTAGAACTACAAATACAATCTCAAAAGTATAATGCTTTAATTATTAAAGGTGATAGTAATTTGGCAGTTAAAAAGTACTTTGATTCTCGTGATAATTATAAAGATGCTCTGGAGATAAAGCCTGATGAGAAATACCCTAAGGATCAGCTTAATAAGTTAGAGGACCTGATGGCTAAGGAACTTCATCAAGCATCAGCTATCAAAGAATTTGAAACAAAATATCAGGTCTTTGTAACGACTGGAGATTCACAACTACAGACGAATGAATACGATTTAGCCAAGAAAAGCTATAAAAGAGCTTCAGAGATGAAACCTGAAGAATCTTATCCAAAATTACAACTGAAAAAGCTTGAAGGTTTAATTGCAGAAGCCAATAGGATAAGGGCTGATAAGCAATTGCTTAAAGATAAATATGAGGCTTTAATCGGTCATGCAGATACAGCATTCGCAGCTGAAGATTACAAATTGGCAATTACTAATTATCAGTCAGCCTTGAGTTTGAAAGCGAGGGAGAATTATCCTGAAGAGCAAATAAAGAAAGCTGAACTGGCTTTGGAAGAGATCGCTCAAGTTGCTCAAGAAAAATTGAAAGCAAATAGCTTGACCAATGAGAAATATTCCAAAGCAATTAAGTTGGCTGACGCTGCATTGACTAATGAGAATTATAAGAGTGCTAATTCAAATTATGAGCAAGCATTAGAGTATAAAAAAGCAGATCAATATGCCACAGCTCAACTTTTGAAGATAAAGAGCTTGATTGCTGAAAAAGAAAGTAAAGCTGAAGCTGATGACCTCTTATTAAAAAAGAAAGCCATTCTAGACAAGCAGTTCAAGCTGTTTATAAGTGAGGGAGATAAGCTGTTTAAGAACGAGAAGTATGCTAATGCTCTGGAAAAATATGAAGCTGCTATTCAGGTCGTGCGAAATGATGAATATGCCTTAAAGCAGATTGATCTAGTAAAGGGAAAATTGGCAGAAGAGAAACTAGGTGCAGAAAAACGTTTGAGTCTTGAAAAAGAGTATGATACTTATATTAGTTCTGCAGATAAATTATTTGCTGATAATAAGCTGAAATCAGCTAAAGAAAAATATCAATTAGCACTTAATCTTAAATTTAAGAGTTCTTATCCTAAGAATCAGATAGAAATAATTGATGAAACTTGGGCTAAGCAAGATAAAGCGGATAGAAAGACTGATAGGCTTGAAGAGGAATTTAAAGTATCACTTACAAAAGCGGATTCGCATTTTAAAAAGAAATCATACTCTTTGGCGAGACATCATTATAAGGATGCACAAAAAATAAAACCTAAAGATGGCTACGTCAAATCTCAGCTGAATGAAATTAGGATGATTTTGAAAGCTAACACGCAATCAAAAGAAGATGTTTTGTTAACGCAGCATTCAAATGCCTTTGGGGATAATTTATTGAAGAGGAATGAGCTAGAATACAAAGCCTTTATTGATAAAGGTGATGTAGCAATTAATGATAAGTATTTAGGAAAAGCCAAAGCTTATTATAAAAAGGCACTAGGCGTGTTCGAGCGTGAATATCCTAGAGGTAAGTTAGCTGAAATTGAAGAATTAAGATATGCTTTTAGATCTGAGAAAGATCGTATAGAATATGAAAAATTAATGCGATCGGGTGAAGAGGAGTATGAGAAATCAAATTATTCTGTGTCTCGACATTATTTTAAAAAGGCACTTTCTTTGGCAGCAGATAGACGTGTTGTTGAAGAAAAATTGAATGAAATAGAACAGGCTATTACGGCAGATAAGCAAAAAGCTCTGGATCTTGAATTTGATGAGTTTGTAAAGAAAGGAAATACAGCTTTAAAATCAGGTAATTTATCTGTAGCTAAATTTTATTTCATAAAAGCTTTAAAAATAAAACCTAAGGATCAGCAATTGAAAGGAAATTTGGAAAATATCAAAAACTCACTGAAATAAATTAAAATAGATGGCATTAAATTATATATGGGTTTTCTTTTTCGTACTAGCTTTTGTTGTCGGTTTAATCAAGTTGATATTTTTTGGTGATATGGAAGTGTTTCCAGCCATGATTAATTCGACTTTCGATATGGCCAAAACTGGTTTTGATATCTCACTTGGCCTAACTGGCGTACTAACACTTTGGTTGGGTATCATGAAAATTGGAGAACGAGGAGGAATCATTAGAGTTTTCTCCCGCTTGATTGGTCCTTTTTTTAATCGCTTATTCCCAGAATTACCTAAAGATCATCCAGCTCATGGTTCAATCATGATGAATTTGGCAGCTAATATGTTAGGTTTGGATAATGCGGCTACACCGATGGGTTTAAAAGCCATGACTCAGATGCAAGATGTAAATCCTGTTAAAGATACTGCGTCGAATGCACAGATTATGTTTCTGGTTTTGAATACCTCAGGTTTGACGATTATACCAATATCTATCATGGTTTACCGAGCTCAATTGGGAGCTGTGAATCCTTCAGATATATTTATACCAATATTGCTTGCAACTTATTTTTCAACCATCACTGGCTTAATAGCAGTTGCAGTGATGCAGAAGATTAAGCTATGGGACAAGGTTATTTTGCTTTACCTGGGAGGTATGACTGCTTTTATTATTGCATTAATCGTGTATTTTTCGAGTATTGAAAAAGAGCAGATAGCTATAATTTCGAGAGTCGTGAGTAATGTTTTTCTATTTTCAGTGATTGTAGCCTTTATTTTACTGGCTTTCATTCGCAAAGTTAATGTTTATGAAAGTTTTATCGAAGGGGCCAAAGATGGTTTTAATATTGCTGTTAAGATCATCCCTTACCTCATAGCCATATTGGTCGCTATTGGTGTTTTTAGGGCCTCAGGTGCTATGGATATGTTTATTCAAGCTGTTGAGAAACTTTGTGTCATGCTTGGTGTTAATGGCGAATTTATTCCTGCTTTACCCACTGCACTTATGAAACCTTTAAGTGGTTCTGGAGCACGAGGTATGATGGTTGATGCTATGTCTCAATATGGAGCTGATAGTTTTGTAGGACGAATGACCTCAGTATTGCAAGGGGCTACAGATACAACCTTTTATATAATTGCAGTTTACTTTGGAGCTGTAGGTATTAAGAATACGCGATATGCTATTACATGTGGTTTAATTGCCGATTTGGCAGGAATTATAGCAGCAATAGGTATTTCTTATTTATTCTTTTATTAGTCTTCGGAAAAGAATACCTTTGCCTCTCAGTTTTTATAAATGAAATTTACCCATAAGCTATGATTAATTTTAAAATCGATACGGAATATATTGAGCTAATAAAGCTGATAAAAGCATTGAGTATTAGTGAGAGTGGGGCGCAAGCTAAGATATTTGTAGAAGATGGCCAGGTTATTCGTAATGGTGAAGTTGAGTATCGTAAACGTGCCAAAATTCGACCAGGAGATAAAATTGAAATTTTCGATGAAGTGATTATTGTTGAATAATCAGTTTAGATTAAAATATAGCCTAAGAAAAAGTCCAGCATTGCTGGACTTTTCTTGTATCTAGAGTTTGTGTTTCTTTTAAAGTTTTGGATTAATCAATTGAAGGAGATATTCATCTTTCCAGCCATCCTGACTTTTAATCCATTGTTTTTTCGTTCCAGTAATCTCAAAATTCTTAGAACAAAATAAATCAATACTTGCTTGATTACATGTTGTTATATTACAATAGAGTTGATGTATCTGTAAGCTTTTAAAGCAATACTCGATTAGTGTTTCTAGTGCTTCACTTGCATAACCCTTTTGGCGATGCATTTTATCGTGAAGAAGGACACCAATTCCAGCTCTATTATGAAAAGGGTCAAAATCGAATAAGTCGATTAAACCAATTGCTTCATTATTTTCTTTCAATTCAATAACCAATCTAAGCTGCTTACTTTCATAAATATCCTGATGCGAATTTTCAAGATATTGCTTTAATACAAACAGCGAAAATGGTTTTTGACAATGACTAACCTCCCAGATATCTGAATTATTTTCCCATTGATAGAGGAGTTTTAAATCCTCAGGTTCTAAAGCTCTTAGCCTGATTGAATTATTTTCTAAAATTTGCATATAATCGATTGCTTGTTACTTATTCAAGTAGAGTTTAGTTTTTATTATACCACTTGATAGTTCGCGTAAAGGCATCGTAATAACCTTTTTTGAAAGCTGTATTCAGATATTTTTTCTCATCTTTTTTCTCTTCAAATGCTTCAAAAGTATATCTTGATAAACCATCTTTTCCTTTGTTCATATTTAGTCTATCAACTGGTAAATTATTAAAATAATTCAATGATTTAGGATGATTTAAAGCCATAATCTGAATGGTGTACTTATTCGACCTTCTAGTGTTGTAATTTGCAAAAAGAACTTCCTCACCCCAATATGCTTTGCGAACATAGGCATCCCAATAGCTCTTTTTCAAAACTTCACCAAGAGCTAACTGAGCTTCATATTTTGTTGGGAAGATCTTGTAAGTATATCTGTAAATGTTTTCAGAATCTCTATAAACATTAACCCCCTTAAGATTTTTAAAGTATGAGACAGGTCTTACATCCTTAAGTGACATTAACTGGATAGTATAAGCTGTGCTTGTTGAAAATTTCATTTCTGGATAAATAAGCTCACCATTGATAACTGTTCGGATAAATGAATCCCAATAACCTATACGAATCAGTCTATCTAATTCCTGAGTGGCAGAAGTGAAAGATCTGAACTTCTTGTAAGTATATCTACTGAAACCATCGCTACTTTGGAATATCTTAACATTATCCAGATAGTTAAACATCTCAGGATCCATAGGGATTTGAAGAGCTAAAATCTGAATCGTGTAATAATTTGCTTCTTTTTTAAGCTCTTTTATAATTATATCCTGTTGAATCATACGAATTTTGACATTTTTCAACCCCTTCTTTTCAAACAACTCTTTTGCCTTTACAGCATCTTTGTAGTTTTCATATCTTCCTAGGATATAGGATAAATTATTTTCAGGATTCTTAACCTCTTCGATACCTGGTATTTCTTTAAGTTTTGCTAAAATACTGGTGTCAGATGTGTTTAGTTCAATCGTAAAAAATAGCGGTTCTAGTGA
>NZ_JBFFKR010000036.1:0-22913 GCF_041555295.1 Ancylomarina sp.
AAGATAAGCTATGTGTTTCTAGCCAATGTATAAGTTTGTGCCACATTCAATTAAAATTTCATTAACACTTTTTCACATGTGAATGTTAAATATATACAAAAGGAAAGATTTTTTATCGAATTTTCAAGTTCGAAACTTATGGATTTCCCATAAAGACACAAAAAAAGCGCTGCAAATTTTGCAGCGCTTTTTTTGTGTCTTTAAATGATTATTTAATCATTGTCATCGTCATCTTCTCCAACTTTTGGTTGAAATTCCCACATGTCGCTTAAGCCTGTTTGTCCATTCAAACCTGTAACAATAAAACCTCTGTTATCAATGCTGAAACCAATAGCATCAACACGTGAAATCACTTCGTTTTCTAATGAAGTTCTTTCTACCCAATCATCTTTAGCTACATTGTATTCCCAAACTTCTCTAGAGCTAGATCCTAATCCTGTAGTAATGTATCCTTTACCATCTATTACGAATGATACAGCACTAGTTCTCTGAACGTCTTCAGCACCATTGTCCTTATCTATATCTTTCAATTGTTTCCAAGTCTCAGATGTAGAATTAAATTCCCATACGTTATCAAGATTGTTTTTTCCTGATACTAAATAGGCTTTATCACCAATTACAAATGTAGTCGCATCAGTTGTTTTGCTTCCTCCATAACCTAAGCTCTCTGACCAAACACCATTTTCGAATTTATAAAAATCCTTAAGGTTATTCTGATCTTCACCATCAAGAACACCATAACCTGTTCCAACGTAAGCAATATCGTTAAATGCAAATGCTACAGCTCCTTGACGAATTCCTCCAGGGAATTGAGAAGTTAACTCAGACCATCTCTCAGCAACTGGTTTCGTAGGATCATACTCCCAAAAATCATTTAATCTATCACCATCTTCATCAACGCCTGTACCAATATACCCTTTGCCATTAACAGAAAAAGCTACGGCTTCTCGTCTAGGAGTTCCAGGGAAAACGCCGATTTCATTTCCATCAACTTTTTCAGTGATACTAGTCCAGTTATCAATAGTTGTATTGTATTTATAGAAGCTTGAGAAATAATCTCCATTTGAATAGCCTAAACCAACATATACATCATCACCAATAGTAAAGCTCACTGCTCCACCACGTCCAGATCCACTATATTCTGCGCTTTTTTTCCAGTTACCATCCAAACCATTATCACTACCACAGCTTGTGATAAAAAGAGATAATGCAAAAAATGCCAATAATAATCTTTGTTTCATGTGTTATGATTTTATAATAATTAATACGATTATACATTTAAATTTTCATAAGAAATTGAAGGTCCTTTTTTTTCTTATGACGACAAATATAAATAAAAATCAGTAGGATTGGTTTTTCTCTACATAAAAATACAGAGTACTTTCGAAAAATTAACAATTAAAAATCGCGATTAGAAAATCTCGATATTTTATTTACATTTGTGCGTTATCCGATAATTTCTTATAAATCATCACATGATATTAGTTCATGATTATCCTTTATTTATATGATCAGCAATAAGCTTCTATTTAGAATGAGAAAAATAAAATCTATTGTATTTGTTTCTATGCTTGTGTTACTATCAAGTTGCAACTCTGATGTTTTTGAAGAGCATGAAATAGGGAGTAATATTATTGATAAGTCTACAGAGGTGTTTTCTATAGACACGTTCACTGTTAATAGTTCTACAGTGAAAATGGATTCTGTTGTTACATCAAACTATAGCAATGTTCTCTTGGGAAAATATAAAGATCCTTATTTTGGTAATATAAAATCGGATTTTTACGGCGAAGTTGATTTACAAAGCGCATTTACTCTTAGAACCCTAAGTAGTGGGGATAAAGTTGGTGTTAAATTTGACTCCTTGATCTTCATTATGTATCATCAAGGTAGTACAATGGTAAATGGGCGTGTTAATGATCATTTTCACGGCGATACTCTAAAAGAGCAAAGTATATCTATCCATAGGGTAACCGAAGATTTCGAATTTCCTGAAAATGTATATGCATATAATGCAGATGATGAGTTAGAGTTCGATGCAGAGGCGATTGGAAGTTCTGTTTTTGTCCCTAAAAGATATGTGAATAGTATTTTTGATGAAGCGAGAGATAAAGATCCTTCAGCAGAAAAAGGTGGTCTTCGTATTAAAATGGATGATGCTTTAGGTCTTGAGATAATTGATAGTGTAAATAATGGGAGTGATATTGTTAAAAATGGAGACGACTGGTCAACTTACTTTAAAGGAATTGTATTAAAAGCAGGAGATAATAATACCGCAATGTTTTCTTATCAGACAGGTGTAGGAATGAAAATGCGCTTATATTACAGTGACACCGAATACACAGAAGCAGGTGTAGCACGATTCCATGATTTTCCTATTAATAAAAAGTCTGTGAATTTTTCAAATTATTCATCTGATTTTAATTCAGATGAACATGATTATATGAAAAAAATTGGCTTGATAGATGAATTAGAAAATGATTTGCCTTCTACTGAAACCAATAATTTATCTTTCTTACAGGGTGGCACAGGATTAATGACTAAAATAAGCATCCCTCATATTGAAAACTTAAATCAAATGGGGCTAACTGGGGGTATTCTTAAAGCGGAATTGGTCTTTAGTCCTCAGCAAAATAGTTATGATGAAGATTTTTATCCTTTACCATTTTCTAACTTTGAACTTTATACGACTGATAAGAAAAATAAATTTATTGGTGGTGTTGTCGATTCTAGAACAAATAATATTGTGACATCAACTTACGTTACTAATTATAAATATCTTGATGAATCGTACTATATGTTTGACTTAACAGATTATGTGAATCAAATTCTTTTGAATGGTCAAAAATATGATGATGCATTGCTAATAAGTATACCTCCAAGTCTAATTGGTAATTCTATGGAACGTTTGATTATTGATAATGATAAGAAATCAGATACAAGGATAAAATTAAAGGTAACTTACGTTGTTCAGAATTAATGTCGAATATTTTAATTAAAATATATATGTGGAATATGAGAATGATTGTTAAGCCTTTTTATTCTATGAGAAAAATGATTGCGTTTATAGGGATAAGCTTATTGTTTCTGACAAATTCAGCATTCGCTCAAAATAGCACAAGCTCTCCTTATTCATATTATGGACTAGGTGAGTTGAACCAAAATGCTAGTGGTAATAGTATTTCGATGGGCGGAACAAGCCTTGCATATCGAGATGGTGGTGTTTTGAATATTCAAAACCCTGCGGCTTTGGCTCAAGTTGATAGTCTTAAGTTTATTTTTAATGTTGGTATGGCTGCTAAGTATACTAACCTGAATCAAGGAAATAAAAGCGATTATTTTAATGATTATAACTTAACAAGACTTGCTTTTGGTTTTAAGGTTTCACCTAGATATTCAACTGCTTTTTCAGTTTCACCTTACTCAAGTTTAGGTTATGAAATTACTAAGAGAGAGAAAGTAATCGGTTCGGAATCATATATTAATAGTTCTTTGAAAGGATCAGGAGGTTTAAATCAGCTAACTTGGTCCAATGGTGTGAAAGTGACTAAGAATCTTTCATTGGGAATTAATGGGATATATTTATTTGGGAACAATACCAGAGATGAGATTATTACTATGGAGGCTGGATCTTCGTATGTATATAAAAATAATACAAAACTAGTTTCTAAAGGGATTTACTTTAACCTTGGAGCACAATATCAAATGGATTTTAGGAAGTACGGTCTTACTCTTGGAGCTAAATATCAACCAAAATTAGGTGTTGGTGCAGAACAAATTACAAAAGTCACCAATTATAGTAGCGGCGTTGGTGCTGTTAGACATGATGATACTGATAAAGGTTCGTTTGATGTTCCAGAAAGTTATGGTTTAGGTTTTGGATTAAGCAAAGCTAAACGTTTCTGGATTGGTGGAGATTATTTATTTGAGAAGTGGAGTGATACAGAAGTTTTCAATAAAAATAATTCTTTAAGAGATCGTAGTAAGTTTAGTCTTGGAATGGAGTATAAGGCTAATGATGGGTATGCGAGAAAATTCTTAAAGAAAATGACTTATCGTTTAGGTGGATTTTACGATACTGGATATATCACTGTTGAGGATGAAAAAATAAATTCAATGGGAGTCAGTTTGGGATTTGGTATCCCTATGGCACAAAATGGAGGAATGATTAATGTTGCCCTTGAATTTGGAATTTCAGGAACAACAAATAATAATCTGGTTCGCGAGGACTTTACAAGGGTTACAGTTGATATTAACTTATTTGAAAAATGGTTTGTTAAGCGTAAATACCATTAGACAATAGTTTTGATTTAAAATATATACACCCGAAAGCCTTTGTCTTCGGGTGTTTTTTTTTATTCAAATTCATGTTTTTTTAATAATAAAAAAATAATGGACCTCTTACTCTAATTTAGAAGTGATAAAGAATAATATTGACTAATTTTGGAATGATTTTAAACAAGTATTTGTTTCATTTCACATACTAATGCAACACAACATATGATAATGCAGCTAAGCTATGTTTGCAGTATCGAATACCTAGTTTTTATTCGATTAAAACAAGCTTGCTGACCTAAAAGATTATAGAATGAAAATGATTTATAAACCTCAAGAATACCGAATCAAAGATGAAAGAATGAAACCTTTTATCGATGAATCTGAAATTTGGGAGATCTTAGATACGGCAGAACCTACAAAAGAGAATGTGAGGGCTGTAATCCAAAAATCATTGTCTAAAAACCGTTTAAGTATGCAGGAAACTGCACTATTATTAAAAGCGGAAGATCCTGAATTAATTGAAGAAATTAAGGCGGGTGCGCGAACGCTGAAAGAGAATGTTTATGGCGATAGAATTGTAATTTTTGCTCCTTTATATGTAGGGAACAAGTGTGTAAATAACTGTACTTATTGTGGGTTTCGCGCTTCAAATAAGAAGCAGAAACGTACAACCCTTAATGAAACTCAGCTTAGATCTGAAGTGAAATCTTTAGAAGACAATGGTCAAAAGCGTTTGATTCTGGTTTATGGTGAGCATCCCATGTATGATGCTGACTTTATAGCCGATTCTGTGCGTACCGTTTATTCTGTGAAATCTGGCTCTGGAGAAATTCGACGTGTTAATATCAATGCAGCACCTTTGGATATCGAAGGTTTTCAAAAGGTTAAAGATTCCGCTATTGGTACATATCAAATTTTCCAAGAAACTTACCATAGAGAAGCTTACGCAAAATATCACATAAGTGGACAGAAATGTGATTTTGACTGGCGTTTAACGGGTTTAGATCGCGCACAAGAGGCATTGATTGATGATGTCGGTATTGGAGCTCTATTTGGCTTGTACGATTGGAAATATGAAGTTTTAGGACTTCTTCGTCATGTGAATCATTTTGAAGCTTGTTATAATGTAGGCCCACATACTATTTCATTTCCAAGAGTTAAGTCTGCATCTGATACCAATATCGATCCTAAGTTTGAGGTTAGTGATGACGATTTTATCCGTTTGGTAGCCATTCTTCGTTTGGCAGTTCCTTATACTGGTCTTATTCTTACTGCTCGCGAAACTAAAGAAATTCGTGAAGAGGTTATTAAGTTGGGTGTATCGCAAATTGATGCTGGAACCAATATTCAATTGGGAGGTTATTCAGAAAAGAACCATGAGGATCAGCACTTAGATCATGAACAATTTGAAATTGGTGATACAAGAAGCCTTGGTGAGGTGATTGATGAATTGTTAGATAAGCAATATTTACCATCTTTTTGTACAGCGTGTTATCGTAAGGGTAGAACTGGTGAGCATTTTATGGAGTTTTCTGTTCCCGGATTTATCAAACGTTTCTGCACTCAGAATGCGATTTTAACATTAGCAGAATATCTTGAAGATTATGCGACATTAGAGCAAAAAGAGAAAGGTTATAAATTGATTGATGTTAAAATAGAAGGACTTAATGAAAAGGATAGTTTAAAAGTTACTCCATTATTAGAACGTCTTGAAAGAGTAAAACAAGGAGAACGAGATCTATACTTCTAGCCTTTTATCCATAATATATCATAGAAAAGCCCGGTTTTATTCGGGCTTTTTTACGTTTAAGAAATGATATTTTAACTTATTGCTTTATCCATTTCTATAATGAAATTACTGCCCTGACCAAGTTCACTTTCACACCAAACTTTCCCTTCCATAGCTTCAACGTATTTTTTCACTATGGAGAGACCGAGTCCTGTGGAGCGTTCTCCTGCTGTTGGTTTGGCACTTAAAACTTGAAATTTACCAAACATTCTTTTTTGATCTTCACTTGAAATCCCAGGGCCTTCATCCTTAATCATGGTTTTTACTTTATCTCCATCTTCCCAAACTTTTACCCATATTTCCCTATTTGAAGGTGAAAATTTAATAGCGTTAGAGATTAAGTTTTCGTAAACTTGAGTCATGTACTCAGGATCTGCATTTACATAGGTTTCTGCAGGGTCAAAATTTAGTTTAATATGCTTTCGTTCCAATTTCTCTTTGAAGTTCTGATTCACGATATCAAGCAATTTTGAAAGGTTTACTTTCTCTAGTTGTAGATTAATGCTTTTAGATTCAATCATTTTCACATCAAGAATTCGTGTAATCATCATATTCATTCGGTTTAGAGCATTAAGCATATAGTCTATATTCTCTATATCTTCGGGATGATTACTTGTCTTAATTTGTGATTTAAGATATTCAGCAATTGTAATAGTTGATGTTAATGGATTCTTTAAATCGTGAGCAATAATACCAATCAAGTGATTTTTTTCATTATTCAATTCAGTCAGCTCAGAGTTCTTGTTAAGTATCTCTTCTTTTTGCAAACTAATGTTGTTGTTTGCATTCTGTAGCCATTTAGCTTGTAGTTCTATTTTCTGAAAGACCTGTGCATTTTCTATCGCAATACTAGTATACACAGCTATATTCTGTAGAAGACTTAAATGATACTCTTTAAAGGCATTTTTTATAAAACTTTGAACTGTGATAACACCTATGATTTTACCTCTTACTTTTAAAGGAAGATAAATAACTGATTTGGGTAAATGACTATTGTTAATCGTAACGACTTTTTTTATGTACTTTGAAGCTTCTTTGTCCAGATCATTAATGAAAATTTCAGTTTCATTATTATAGCAGTAAACAGCAAGTCTGTTGGGATCGTCTAATTCAAATCTGATATTATTGATGTCTTTCCCATCGTCCTTAAATCTTGGGAAATACAGATCCTTTTTATTTTTGTCGTAAATACCAATTCCAAAAATAGAAGCATCCATCAATTCTTTTATCGACTGATACGCAGAATCGATGATACGTTCAAATGATAGGTTCGCCGTAATTATTTTGCCAATATCATTTAAGTGGATCAGGTTCATATATGATTTTTGAAGGAATTGAGACTGTTGGAGAATTTCTTCCTTTTGTTCTTCAAGGGCATCGTTTTTCTTTTCAATTTCAGTTTTTTGTGCTCTAATTTCTTTAGTCTTATCAAAGACCATTATTTCAAGCACTTTTTGCTTATTGCGTATGTTTATTAATCTAATTTTGATTGTTAAAAACACCACAATAGCTAGAAAGATAACGAGTAGAGATAAAAACCACCAAGTTAACCACCAAGGAGGAAGGATTGTGAACGTGTATTCATAAGGGCTTGGTGTCCATATGCCATCACTATTGGAAGCTTTAATTTTAAATGTATAAGTTCCTGGAGGAATTCTGGAATAAATGGCTTCCGATTTGTTTGTTACGGGTGACCATTCTTTATCTAAGCCTTCAAGTATCCACTTATACTTAACCTTTTCGGGAGATTTATAGCTTAAGGCCTCAAAATTAAAAGTGAGGTGATGCATGTCATGAGTTAGATTCAGATCCTGAGGAATAGGAAACCAAGGACTGATTGCACTGGAAGTATTCTTGTGTTTTTTATCACTCCAATTAACTTTTTTGAAAAATAAATAGATCTCAGTTAGCTGAATAACAGGAGGGGTAATATTAATATCATCGTTGCTAGGATTGAATACCATAGCACCATTCACAGTCCCAAACCATAGGTTTTGATCCGAATCAATATAGTTACTACTTCCATTATTTTCTATGCCTGTAAACCCATCATATTTATCGTAGTTTCGGATTTTATCAATGTTTCCAGATAAATCTATTGAAATTCGATCGACACCATTTTGAGTGCCAGCCCAAATATTACCTTCCTGATCAGAGAGAATTGAATAGGTAATGTCGGAACTCAAACCATCTTTGGTGCCAATAGTTGTCCAACGTTGGTCATCCCAATAACAGACACCTCCACTGAATGTGGCAGCCCAAATACGTCCTAATTGGTCTTCGCATGTTTGTAGTATCCAATCATGACTAAGGCCATCTTTTTTATCATAGTTTATAATGTTGTTCCCATCAAGTACTGAAACGCCTTGCATATGAGAAAGCCAAAGTCGATTTTTAGAATCAACAAATAAATTTGAGATGTTTTCCGTCGTTAAGTTGTGGCTTTCATGGTTAATAACACGTCTGTTATTTTTATTGTCAATAAAAACCAGACCACGATTGAAATCTGCGAACCAAATACCATCTTCAGTGGCGCAAATGTCTGTAATGATAGCTCTTGGGTGGAAACCATATTTTTTCGAGACATTTGTAATCTCACCATTTTGGTATTCTAACAAGCCCAGTTCAGAAGCTATTAGCATATTTCCGTTGTCCAGCTCATGAAAATCCATTACTCTATTTATGGAAGGATGGAGCTTTGAATTGATAACTTGAAACTTTCCATTTTTATGACGCACAATTCCTTTACCAGAAATACTGAACCAGAAATAGCCTTTAGAATCTTGTATTGTTGCTAATACGATATTTCCGCCAATGATATTTGTAAAATCGAGAGATAGAAATTTATTTGAGCCATACTTGATTAAACCATTTCCACTTGTTGTAAGCCAAATATTACCTTCTGTGTCTTCTAAAACGCTATTGATGTAAGGAGAGATTAATCCTTTTCTTTGATCAATAATGATTGTCTTTTTATTCGAAACGACTGCTAAGCCAACTTCTTTGATACAAATCCATAGTCGATCTTTTGAATCAAGACTGATACTATTAATATTTTGTGGATTGATAGAGTTGTGAAGATCAACTTTTGTGAATTGGTTATTTTTACTTTTATAGATATCAATACCATGCCCAGGTTTAAAAACACGATACCAACAATCTTGATTTGAATCAAAGAAAGAGGGAATAATAATCTGATCCTTAAAAAGAGGATTGTTGTTTAGGATTGATTCTGTTAATCGACCGCCTTTAAGTTCATATAACGCATTTTGTGTCGTGATAAGAAGTTTCCCCGAAGGATCGTTCAGTATTGAAAAGACTCTATTGTTTTCGCTGAGTTCTGGATGTAATTTACTTGCGTTGTGAAAACGACCATTTTCAAGATACACTAAAATACGTTGGTTATCCTTTAATCCTAATGCCCATATCTTACCCTTATTGTCTTCCTGAATATTCATATATTGAGCAACAGGAAGACTATCATTTTTATTAAAATTAGTGAATTCAATTCCGTTAAAGAAACTGACGCCCACACTAGTCCCAATCCAAATGTTTTCCTTTTTATCCTGAAAGAGTGATCGAATATTATTGTCAGATAAACCATGGTTATGATTGTAAGAAAAGAATTCTTGGCCGTTAAAGCGTGAGAGTCCTCCTCCGTTGGTTCCTAACCATAGGTTTCCTTTTTTATCTTGAATCAATGACGAAACCTCAGATTGGGGTAGACCTTCCTCTAGAGAATAATTCGTAAAGCTGTAATGCTGAGCATAGCTTGCGATAGAGAGTAAGAATAGAATGAGGCCAAGTAATATTTTATAGAATGGGTTATTCATATTGTTATTGCTTTTTCTTATGGCTTAAATCTGCAAAGCCAGTTTTAGCTTATGGTTAAGTTTGTCTTAAGATCTCCCCAATAATCATATGGAAATCAACTTGATTTATTACCCCTTATTGTATTGAGATAAGCTTTGTTTAAAAGCAGTAAAAGGTACAAATTTTTTTAAGCATTTAAAAATTATACATTTGTTCTCAAGAAACCGAAATGATTGATGAAGTTGATGTGTAGCACTGAACTTAAATTAATAAAATTGTTTATTATTTATCGATCATATAAGATTGTTAGTTGACTTCCTGTATTGAAAAACTTTAAGCTAAAAAATGAAAACTACTAAATTAATTGCAAGAACCTTGCTTACCTGCTTAGCTCTTTCCTGCTTTGCTTGTCAACCTAAGCTTTCACTTGAAAAGGCTGAAGCAAAAATGTCGGAAAATCAGATGAAAGAATATATTCAGATATTGGCATCAGATGAGTTTCAAGGCAGAAAGCCATTCTCAGAGGGGGAGGTTAAAACGATTGATTATATCTCAAATATATATTCTAATTTAGGATTGATACCAGCAGTTGAGAATAGTTATCTGCAAGAAGTGCCCCTGGTTGAAGTAGGTGTTGGGGTTGATAAGCCAATGAATTTTAATACAAATGGTAAAGAAAAAAACATCCGTTATAAAGATGATTTTGTTGTTTTTTCTCGTCGTTTAGAAGAGAGAATCGAGCTGAAAAACTCCGAACTTGTTTTTGCAGGTTATGGAATTGTTGCTCCGGAATATGGATGGAATGATTACGAGAACCTAGATGTAAAAGGCAAAACTGTTCTGGTTTTAGTTAATGATCCTGGTCTCGACTCTGGTGATGATAATTTGTTTAAAGGTAATGAGATGACCTATTATGGTCGTTGGAGTTATAAATATGAGGAGGCTGCAAGACAAGGCGCAGCGGCATTATTGATTATTCACGATACCAAAGGAGCTGGTTATCCTTGGTCAGTTGTTTTGAATTCGGCTTTGGTACCTAAGTTGTATCAGCAATCAGAAAATAAATATGCTGACAGAGCTGCAATGGAAGGATGGTTGACTCATGATATTGCGGCAGAGATATTTGTTGATAATAAATTGAACTTGGATGAGGCCATCTTAGATGCTAAGAAGAAAGATTTTAAGGGCTTTGCTTTGGATACAAAGATGAGTATGACCATTCGCAATTCTTATCGTGAAGACAAAACCAACAATGTAATCGGTATGATTAAAGGAAGCGACTTATCTGATGAGTGTATCGTGTATTCTGCTCATTGGGATCACTTGGGAATTGGTCGTAAGATGAATGGTGATAGTATTTACAATGGCGCCGTTGATAATGGGACTTCACTGGCTTGGATGTTTGAAATTGCCCGTGCCTTTAAAGCAATGCCAACGCCTCGACGTTCAATCGTATTTCTTGCACCTTCGGCTGAAGAATCCGGTTTGAATGGTTCTGCATACTACGTCAGTCATCCTGTGTTTCCTCTGAATAAAACAGTAGCGAATATCAACAACGATTTGATGTTACCTTATGGCAGAATGAAAGATTTAATGGTAACAGGGTATGGCCAATCTGAACTTGATGATTATGCAGAAGAAGCGGCTAAGAAGCAAGGACGCTATATTCTTCCAGATCCTAATCCTCACACAGGCATGTATTATAGAGCCGATCATTTTAGCTTTGCGAAGGCTGGCGTACCAGCTTTATTTGCTCGGGGAAATAGTGATCATATCGAGAAAGGAAAGGACTATATGTCTGAGAAGGAAAAAGATTGGTTGGCTAATAATTATCACAAACCTTTTGATGAGTATCAAGACTGGTGGGATCTTTCAGGAGTCAAAGAGGATGCTCAACTGATGTTCAGAATTGGATGGAAGCTAGCAAATGAGGAAACTTTTCCAAAATGGAAAGAAGGATCCGAATTTAAAGCTGTACGTGAAAAACAAATGGCAAACTAGGTCAGATAAGATATAAGAATAAAGAAGCGATCTCAGGTTTTAAATCTGAGATCGCTTTTTTATATATTAGAGTCGATTAACGTCTTGATTTGTAATGTAAAGAATCACCCCACTGACCGTATCCAATTTCACCATCAGCCATATTAATACGAGCCTCCATGCAGTTTGTGCAGTCATCAGCACCTTCATCAATGCATGGTTTATTCTGGTATAATAAGTAATTAGCTCTTTCCTGAGTTGGTGTAATATTAGGCATGATAATATTGGCACCTATCTTTAAAGCTTTCTCTCTTCCCAGAGGATCAATAGCCTGAAGGGCGGTAGCCGAAGCAATATTAATATCTTTCATTATGATACGAAGAACAGAAATCATTCTAAGTGTTAATCTAAATCGATCATTTAGATTCATTAGATCATCCTTATACTCATAAAGAGGCGTTTGATCATGTTCTATGAAAGGTCCCATTCCCACCATATCAATATCAAACTCTTTCATGAAAAGGATGTCGTTTGCTAGATCTTCGTAGGTTTGAAAAGGAAGACCGATCATAACACCAGTTCCAGTTTGGTAGCCAATATCCTGAAGAGACTTTAAACAGGCAAGCCTTGTTGCATGAGCATGCTCTTTGTTGTCAGGATGGATTTTGCTATAAAGTTTAGGGTTGCTCGATTCAATTCTAAGAAGGTAACGATGAGCACCAGCATCAAACCATTTTTGATAAGTCTCTTTAGTTTGTTCGCCTATTGAAATGGTGATGCCCAGTTCGTTATTACTGAGCTTTTTAATATCCTTTAAAAGTTGGCAAATTCTATCTACAAAAGCAGGATCTGAACGTTCACCCGCCTGTAAAACCATAGATCCATAATTGTGCTCGTGAGCAAACTTAGCAGCTTTTAATATTTGGTCATCAGCAATATCGTAGCGATTAACCATTTTATTGGATGCACGAATACCACAGTATAAGCAATCCTTTTTGCAAATATTTGAGAATTCAACCAGCCCACGAAAATAAACCTTATTCCCAATATGCTTGAGTTTAACGTCGTGTGATCGTTTAAATAATGCTTTCTCTTGCTCACCACTCGCTTTTAAAAGTCGAATGATTTCTTCTTTGGTAAAGCTATCTTTCTGCAATAATGTATCGAAACTTATATCCATGCTTGTTGACTTAGGCTTTCAAAACGGCATTAATAAAATGCAATGTTTATGTGTTTGAGTGGCAAAAATAGTGATAAAATTTCAAGTAGTCTCTTAAGTTTTTTAGTATTTGGAAATTCGCACTCTAAACTCTTTAATATGTTTATTGGGAATTTATCAAGAAGATCTTATTTCTAATAAAGGACATTGTCATTCGTAAACTGATAAGAAGCTCATAAAGTTGATATTTCCTTGAAAGAGCTGCGAATTCTTGGTTTTAGGCTGAAGAAAATCTCATTAGATGCAAACGTTTGTTTTAGAACTAATCTAAATTATTAGTTTTTCTCCAATAAACAGGCTTTCGCTTACAGTTTCCTACCGTTTCTTCTTTTTAGAGTATTGATTCTTACTATATTTGTCCGAAATTCTAAAGAATCATTACTTGATTTAGAGTGAATGCTTTTAATTAAAGTTCACCTAAAATCTATTTATAGGGATCTATACATTGCAGTTGATTATTTATAACTCTGGTTCTAAATAAAATAAACTTGAAACAAAATATAAAAACATATACAATGATAAACGAACAGTTATTAAATCCTAAAAGTATTGTTGTAATCGGAGGTTCTGATGACGTACAAAAGCCAGGAGGGAAGGTGTTAAAAAATCTTATCGATGGTGATTTTAAAGGGAACCTATATGTAGCTAATCCTAAGTTAGACGAGGTTCAGGGTATCAAATCATTTAAGAACCCTCAAGATTTACCTGAAGTTGATTGTGCAATTTTAGCTATTGCAGCTAAATTTTGTCCTTCAACAATTAAATTGTTAGCCGAAGAGAAAAATACACGTGCTTTTATTATTCTTTCTGCTGGATTTAGCGAAGAGAATGAAGAAGGAGCTGAACTCGAGAGACAAATTGTTGAGACTGTAAACTCGGTGGGTGGTTCTTTAATCGGACCAAACTGTGTTGGTGTTTTGAATTCTAATTACAATGGTATTTTCACAACGCCAATTCCATCTTTAGATCCTAAGGGATGTGATTTCATCTCAGGTTCAGGTGCTACCGCTGTATTTATTATGGAATCAGGAGTACCTAAAGGACTGTCCTTCTCAAGCGTATATTCAGTAGGTAACTCAGCTCAAATGGGAGTTGAAGAGATTCTTAAACATATGGATGAGAGCTACGACCCTGAAACATCTAGCTCGGTTAAATTATTATATATCGAGAACATCGATAAGCCAGAAATGTTGTTGAAGCACGCTTCTTCTTTGATTCGCAAAGGATGTAAGATTGCTGCCATCAAGTCGGGTAGTTCTGAGGCGGGTTCTCGTGCTGCATCTTCACATACAGGTGCTCTTGCTAGCCCTGATGTCGCTGTAAATGCACTTTTCAAAAAAGCGGGTATTGTTCGTTGTTCTGGTAGAGAAGAGTTAACGACTGTTGCTTCTATCTTTATGCATCCTGAGTTGAAAGGAAAAAACATCGCTGTTATTACTCACGCGGGTGGACCAGCTGTAATGTTGACAGACTCGCTATCAAATAATGGTTTAGATGTACCACATATCGAAGGCCCTAAGGCTGACGCTTTGTTAGAGAAACTTTACGGAGGTTCATCAGTTGCAAATCCTATCGATTTCCTGGCAACAGGTACAGCTCAGCAATTGGGTGATATTATTGATGCTTGCGAGAATGATTTCGATAATATCGATGCGATGGCTGTTATTTTTGGTAGCCCGGGCTTATTCCCAGTATACGATGTTTACGACTTGTTGGATGAGAAAATGAAGCAGTGCAAAAAGCCGATTTATCCAATCCTTCCATCTATAATCAATGTGAAAGATGAGATTGAGCATTTCTTAGCTAAGGGCCGAATTAACTTCCCCGATGAGGTTGTGTTTGGTGATGCATTGACTAAGATTTATAACACTCCTAAGCCAGAGGCTGAAAATGTTGCCATTCCTGATGTTGATAAAAAAGCAATCCGTGCAATTATTGATGAAGCTGACAATGGTTATTTAGCTCCAGAGAAAATCCACGCTTTATTGGATGCTGCTGGAATCGATCGCTCAAAAGAGGGTGTTATCGATACCGTTGAGGCCGCTAAGAAAATGGCTACTGAAATTGGTTACCCTATGGTAATGAAAGTTGTTGGACCCGTTCATAAATCTGATGTTGGTGGTGTTGTATTAAATGTGATGAATGAAGAAACTGTGGTTGCTGAATTCGAGCGTTTGATTAAGATTCAAGACACATATGCCGTAATGATGTGTTCTCAGCACAAAGGAACTGAAGTGTTTATTGGTGCTAAGCGTGAAGAGAAATTTGGTCACATGGTATTGTGTGGATTGGGTGGAATCTTTATCGAGGTATTTAAAGATGTGAAAGCAGCTTTAGCTCCAATTTCTAACGAAGAAGCTCACGAAATGATTCGTGGATTACAATCATATGGTATCATTAAAGGGATGCGTGGACAAGAGCCAGTAAATGAAGATAAATTTGCTGATGCTGTTTCTCGTGTTGCCGCTTTAATGACAGTTGCTCCAGAGATTTTCGAGATGGACTTAAATCCACTTTTGGGATCGAAAGATGCTGTTGTTGCTGTTGATGCTCGTATTAGAATTGAGAAGGACATGTAATTCTGTGACTTGGTTTGCTAGTTCGGAATTTGAAGATACCTTTGCGTCTCTCAGATTGACAAACTTCATATTTACTAATTCACTCATTATACTATGAGAAAGTTTAAAGATCTAAGCCTAAACGAAAAACTGATGATCAGTTTTTGTATCATTCTTTTAATAGCTGTTGTTTTGAATTGGAGCAACGTTTATAAAGGATTACAGAAAGGCTTCGGTATCCATACAGAACAACCAGCTAAATAAGTTGGATAATACCCGAGGCTTTGTCTCGGGTATTTAATTAATTCCCATTTGCATGATGTTTTGAGAGATGAAACGAGCCATCAAGAATATTCCAGAAAACCGGAGTAGGATTGTAATGGCGGATTCCATCTGGTCAAAATCTAAAATTATAAACAAATGAAAAAACAAGATCTAATATTTATCCTTTGTGTCATTACCTGCTTTCTGCCATTTTTCTTGTCAGAAGAGGTGTTCAACTTTTACGTAGGCTTCAATAAAGCTCATGGTATGGTTACCAGTTTCGTCAAGTTTGCCTTACTAGCAACTTTAGGTGAGGTCATTGGTTTGAGAATGAAAACAGGCGCTTATTACCAAAAAGGCTTTGGTATTCTACCCAGAGCTGTTGTTTGGGGATTTTTAGGATTAACAATCAAGTTGGCTTTTGTGATTTTTGCAACAGGAACACCAATTTTCCTTGCTTACTTAGGCCTTGAAGGTGCTACTGAAGTTATGAAGGGCGCTTTTAGTGCAGATAAATTATTAGTTGCTTTTGCTATTTCAGCATGTATGAACTTAATTTATGCACCTGTAATGATGACTTTGCATAAAATCACAGATATTCATATTATAGATAATGGTGGATCTTTAGCTGGTCTTTTGAAACCTATTCAGTTTTCAAATATCTTTCAAAAATTAGATTGGGGTGTACAATGGAATTTTGTTTTCAAAAAAACGATTCCTTTTTTCTGGATTCCTGCTCATACATTCACCTTTTTATTACCTCCCGATTATCAAGTCCTTTTTGCTGCAGTATTAGGAATTGTTCTAGGGGTATTACTAGCTATTGCGAGTTTGAAAAGTGCTAAATAATTATAACTTTGTATAGGATTGTAAATTATAGATTTTTAATCCTCTTTTTTTTATAAAAAAGCAAGGCTGATCATCTCTTTTTCGATCTCTATGCTTTATCTGAAGTCTCATCTCTTTATACTGTAAATATGACTAAAATTGGATTATTTTACGGCCCTCAGGAGGGTAATGTAGAAAAAGTAGCAAAGTTAATTGCTAGTAAAATCGAAAATGTAGATTTAATTCGAGTTAAGGAAATTGAAGCAGATGCTTTTAAAAAATACGATAATATTATTCTAGGTATTTCAACACTTGGAAAGCACACTTGGTCTTCAGATAATGAAGGAAACGATTGGGATCAATTCCTTCCAAAGATGAATGGGATTGACTTAAAAGGTAAAAAAATTGCAATCTTTGGTCTAGGCGATCATATCGCATATGCCGATTTTTTTGTTGATGCGATGGGAGAGTTGTTCGAAGTTGTTAAAAAAACAGGCGCGACAAGTATTGGTCAGGTTAGCGACGAAGGGTATGAGTATAATGAATCTCGTGCTTTTGTTGATGGTAAATTTGTTGGTTTGCCAATAGATGAGGATTTTGAAGACGATTTAACAGAACAAAGAGTAGATAATTGGTTGAAAATTATCCTCCCGGAAATGAAATAAAGCAAGTACAAATCTTGTTAAGCAAAGCTCACTTTTTCGAAAGTGAGCTTTTTTTTGTCTTTAACTACCAATTTGGTAATTTTACAACGATTACTTTCTTTAGACTGTAATTATATAAGCCGAATAAGTTTTAAATTGTAAGGGAAATTTGTAAAATTGTAGTGGAATCAAAATGACTTTATTTATAAATAATAACTTCTAATAATATAAGTATGAAAACCCCCATAAATTCTCAAATAGTAGATAGTAAATTAGCTCTATGTGAAATAGATAAGATGGAAGAGGCGACTATACGTGACGTTGTGCGTGTGGTGAATATGATCGAAGAAGAGAGTGGTGATAAATTCATTCGTATGGAAATGGGGGTTCCTGGCCTGGCTGCCTCTAAATACGGTATTGAAGCAGAGAAAGCTGCCCTTGATAATGGTGTGGCAGCAGCCTACCCAATGCTTGAAGGTGTAAAGGTGTTAAAAGAAGAAGGTTCTAAATTCATTAAGAACTTTATGAATGTTGATATGAAACCTGAGGGCATTATTCCAACAGTTGGATCTATGCAAGGTGGGTATGCAGCTTTTATGGCGGTTTGCTCAGCTACCGAAGGAAAGGATACAATCCTATTTGTTGATCCGGGTTTTCCAGTTCAGAAAACTCAGATGGATGTATTGGGAATGAAATATGAGACTTTTGATATTTACGATTACCGTGGAGATAAATTGTTGGCTAAGTTAGAGGCTATCATGTCGAAAGGGAATATCGCAGGTATTGTTTATTCTAATCCTAACAATCCAGCTTGGATTTGTATGAATGAGGATGAGTTGAAAACAATTGGTGAAATGGCTACGAAATACGATGCAATTGTATTGGAAGATCTTGCCTATTTCGCAATGGACTTTAGGGTAGACCTTAGTCAGCCAGGTGTTGGACCCTATCAACCTTCTGTAGCAAGATATACCGATAACTACGTTTTGCTGATTTCAAGTTCTAAGGCATTCTCTTATGCAGGACAAAGAATTGGCTTGCTTTGTATTTCAGATAATCTATACAAGAGAAGATACGAAGGATTGAAGAAGCGTTTTGGAACCGATGGTTTTGGTTATACAATTGTATATCGTATTATTTATACATTATCTTCGGGTGTGTCTCATTCAGCACAATATGGTTTACATGGTATGCTAAAAGCTGCTAACGAGGGTAAATTCAATTTTGTTGAAGATGTAAGGGAGTATGGTGAGCGAGCTAAGATTATGAAGAAACTATTTATGGACAATGGTTTTGAGTTGGTTTATAGCACTGATGTTGATCTACCTCTGGCTGATGGATTTTACTTCACAATTTCTTATCCTGGTTTAACGGGACCCGTTTTGAATAAGAAATTACTATACTATGGAATTTCAGCAATTTGCTTGAATGAAACAGGTAGTTTGAAAGAAGGACTTAGAGCTTGTGTTTCACAGATTTCAAGAAGTCAATTTGGTGCTTTAGAATCTCGTTTGAAAGAGTTTCATAAGCATCACCAGGTATTAGCTTAGTTGACGATTCAGGACCACTAAGTAACGAATTCACGAATAAAAGGGTTCAATTTATTTAGACTGATTGTAAATTTCCTGTATTTGTGATGAATTGAAAGGGAAACATGAAGAAGTGCTTTTGAATTGTTACCTTTATCAAGCAAATTAAAATTAACTCTTAATATATAAACGCTATGGCAAAATTTATAGGTGCTATTGTTGTTGATACCGAAAAATGTAAAGGTTGTGGCTTATGTGTTGTAGCCTGCCCTACTAAGGTTATCGAACTTGCACGCGACGTAAATGGCAAAGGTTACCATTATGCTCATATGGCAAATGCAGCCGCATGTATTGGTTGCTCAAGTTGTGGTTTGGTTTGTCCTGACACTGTAATTACTGTTTACAGAACAAAGGCAAGCTAGATTCTATTTAATCAAAATCTGAAAATCTTAAAAATATTCTTGTAATGGGAGATATTCGATTAATGAAGGGGAATGAAGTGATCGCTGAAGCAGCTATTCGTTGTGGATGTGATGGGTATTTTGGTTACCCAATTACACCTCAGTCTGAAGTTATGGAGACCCTTATGATTCGTAAGCCTTGGGAAGAGACCGGAATGGTTGTAGTACAGGCTGAAAGTGAAGTTGCTGCGATCAATATGGTATATGGTGGGGCATCGTGTGGTAAGAAAATTTTCACGTCTTCTTCTAGTCCTGGGATTAGTTTGAAAGCTGAAGGTATTACTTACTTAGCTGGTGCTGAATTGCCTGCTTTGATTGTAAACGTTGTACGTGGAGGTCCGGGTTTAGGTACTATTCAACCTGCTCAGTCAGATTATTTCCAGGCTGTAAAAGGTGGTGGACATGGTGACTATAAGCTAATTGTTTTAGCTCCTGCTTCTGTTCAGGAAATGAACGATTTTGTTGAGCTTGGTTTCGATCTTGCTTTTAAATATTTAAATCCAGCAATGATTTTGACTGATGGTGTTATTGGTCAGATGATGGAGAAGGTTGAATTGTCAGAATTCAAGCCTCGCTGGACTGCAGAAGAAATTGAAAAGATGTCTGGATCTTGGGCAACTACTGGAAAGAAAAAGGGTATAGCACGTAGAATTTCTACATCTCTTGATCTGGATTCTTCTAAGCAAGAAATTTTCAACCATAAATTGCAAGCGAAATATCGTGCAATGGAAGAAAATGATGTTCGCTTCGAGAAAATTAATTGTGACGATGCTGATTACATATTTGTAGCTTACGGATCAAGTGCTCGTATTTGCCAAAAGGCTATCGAGATTGCCCGTGAAAAAGGTATTAAAGTTGGTTTGTTACGCCCTATAACTCTTTTCCCTTACCCAACTAAAGCTATCCAAGAGATGCTTGGTCAGGTAAAAGGAATTTTAGCAGTAGAAATGAGTGCTGGTCAAATGGTCGAAGATGTTCGTTTGGCAGTTAACGGTAAAGTGCCAGTTGAGCATTTTGGACGTTATGGTGGAATCATTCCTACTCCTGATGAAGTAGTTGAAGCATTGGAACGAAATTTTATAGGAGAATAAGTTATGACAACAACAACTGATCTTAAAAATATAATCAACGAAGAGAATGTAGTCTACAAAAAGACTTCTGTTCTTTTAGATAACGAAATGCATTACTGCCCGGGTTGTACTCACGGTGTGATTCATAAAGTAATTGCTGAAGTTATCGACGACATGGGAATTCAGGAAGATACCATTGGAGTTTCTCCTGTTGGATGTTCTGTTTTAGCATACAATTATTTAGATATCGATTGGCAGCAAGCTGCTCACGGTCGTGCTCCTGCATTGGCTACTGCAACTTCTCGTTTAATGCCAGATAAATATGTCTTTACTTATCAAGGTGATGGCGATTTAGCTTCTATCGGTTGTGCTGAAATTATGCACGCTTGTAACCGTGGCGAAAGCATTGTTGTATTCTTTGTGAACAATGCCATTTATGGTATGACTGGTGGCCAAATGGCACCAACAACTCTTGAAGGACAGGTAACTGCAACTACGCCTTACGGACGTGATTGTTCTACTACTGGTCAGCCAATGAGAATTACTGAAATGCTTGCCATGTTGCCAGGTACACGTTATGTAACCCGTCAATCTGCTGAGACTCCAGGTGCGGTTCGTAAATTGAAAAAAGCGATTCGTAAAGGTTTTGAAAATACCAGAGAGCGTAAGGGTATTTCATTCATCGAAATTGTTGGAACTTGTAGTTCAGGATGGAAACTTTCTCCTGTTAAGTCTAACGAGTGGATGAAAGAAAACATGTTCCCTTACTACCCACTTGGTACCTTAAAAGACGAGTAAATTTCATTAGGGATAGAGCTAGATTAACTTTATGGTAGATTATTTAGTACAATCAATGATCTATCCCATAATCGATTAAAACTGTAAAAAATGACTGAAGAAATTATAATTGCAGGATTTGGTGGTCAGGGTGTGCTTTCATTGGGTAAAATTCTTTGCTATTCTGCTATTATGCAGAATCAGGAAGTATCATGGATGCCATCATACGGACCTGAAATGCGTGGAGGTACAGCTAATGTAACTGTTATCTTGAGCGACGAACGTATCAGTTCTCCTGTATTAAAAAGCTTTGATACAGCTATCATTCTTAACCAACAATCAATGGATAAGTTTGTGAACGAAATTAAACCAGGTGGAACTTTATTATATGATCCAAACGGTATTACACGTCATCCTGAAAGAAAAGATATTAATATCTATAAAATTCAAGGTGCGGCTTTAGCGACTGAAATGGGGAATCCTCAAACTTTCAACATGATTATTATGGGCGGTTTCCTTAAAGTGAAGCCAATCGTATTACTTGATAATGTTAAGAAAGGTTTAGAGAAATCTTTGCCAGAGCGTCATCATAAATTGATTCCTTTAAATATTGAAGCCATTCAAAAAGGAATTGAGAATGTTGAAACTGTAATAACTCTATAGAGAAATAAACAACAACAAATACTTTCCAATTAGTTAAAGGGCAGTCCGTAAGGATTGCCCTTTTTCTGTGCCCTGTTTATAGTAATTAATTTCTCCTCTTTAGGTAAGGAGGAGTACCCGGGTGAGCGAGGGGGAGGTGGTTTGTTGATCACGAATCCCCGTTTAAAAAAGAGATTTTTGCTGACAAAAATGCATCATTCGCCATGCTCTGACTATATGCAAGCTGCAAATGTCAGGCTATGGCTATAAAGTATAATTTAGTTTCCCGCCGATTTTGCTGATTAACGCAGAGCCTAAGTCTTATTCTGACTATAGGCGAGCTGTAATTGTCAGGGTATGACTATATATTACACAGCTATTAAACTTAACTGAGAGCCTCACTAAAAAAGAGAGACCCTCAAAAAAAACTTAGCTCCTGCATATTTATTCACTTCGTTCATGAAGCACGTTAGCAATATGCAGGTTAGGAATTGGGGATTTTGAATCCCCTTTTCATGTTAAGCGATTACAAATCGCTAAGTCCAGATTACAAATTCGGACTAGCAATCAGAAAACAGGAAGAAGCCAACAGAAGAAATTTTGTTGGCTTTTTTTTTATTCTGAAAAGATGAGGGGTGTAGAAAAACGGTTTAATTTTCTTTTCTGTAGCTCATTAAAGGAGAAAGGTAGATATCCATAAAATCGCTTATTTATAATTAAATCAATATTTTATGATATTTACAAATCTTTTATTAACTTGCTTATACAATACAGTATAAAAGTTAATTGGTTTCGTAGTTGGATCTCTAGGTCCTATTATAACTGTTAATAGTAAATATTGTATTGGTTGAAGTGATGATTGAAATATGATAAGAACAGAGTTTTGTAATAATATTAATGTCAGATTGAATTACAAAAGTACAAACTTATCATTCGATAAAAAGAAGGCGTGATGTTGGCTAATTTTTCATAGAGGTTTCGGTAACAAGTTGTTTGAGGTTTATATAAAAACGTCTCAAATTCGGAACTGAACGATATCATACTATAATGAAAACAAAAAC